>CAIRNC010000535.1 GCA_903879875.1 uncultured Bacteroidota bacterium | reverse complement strand
TGATTTTATTTTTATCAAAAAATGGCATAGAAGCAACACGAACTACTCCTGAAAAACTTTCAAATGGCGATGAAAATGCCATTCAACTCCAAATCAAAAACTATTTTACTTTTCCTATTTCTGTCAAAATAATTGACGAAATACCAATTCAATTTCAGGTTCGTGATTTTGAAATTAAAAAGAAAATTAGTGCTTCGTCTGAGACAGAATTGCAGTATTTTTTACGTCCAACGGAGCGTGGCGAATATGTTTTTGGCAATTTGAATGTCTATGTGACCTCGCCTTTGCAATTGATTTCGAGACGCTATATTTTTGATGGCAATATTATGGTGCCAACTTATCCGTCTTATATCCAATTGAGAAAATATGATTTAATGGCTTTTTCCCATAATTTATTCCAATATGGAATGAAAAAAATCAGACGCATTGGACATTCTATGGAATTTGAACAAATTAAAGAATATGTGCAAGGTGACGACATTCGAACCTTAAATTGGAAAGCAACTGCTAAGAAAAATGCCCTGATGGTCAACCAATTTCAGGACGAAAAATCGCAATCTATTTATATGATTATCGATAAAGGTCGTGTAATGAAAATGCCATTTAATGGATTGAGTTTGCTCGATTATGCTATAAATGCTTCGTTGGTTTTATCGAATGTCATTTTGAAAAAACAAGATAAAGCAGGAATGATGACTTTTTCTAAAAAAGTTGAAAATCGTGTGGTTGCCGAAAAGCGTTCTTCGCAAATGAATAAAATTCTAGAAAATTTATACAATATAAAAACCGATTTTTTCGAAAGTGATTTCAGCCGATTGTATGTAGATGTTAAGAAAAATATCAATCATAGAAGTTTGGTTTTATTATATACAAACTTTGAAACTTTAGACGGTTTATACCGACAATTGCCTTATTTGAAAGGCATAGCCAAGAATCATTTATTGGTAGTTGTCTTTTTTAACAATACGGAACTGAATGAACTCATCCATAAAAAAGCTTCTACTATTCAAGAAGTTTATGATAAAGTTATTGCCGAAAAGTTTGCTTTTGAAAAACGATTAATTGTAAATGAACTCAAAAAATACGGAATTTATGCTGTGCTAACACAACCGGAAAACTTAACTTTGGACACCATCAACAAATATCTTGAAATTAAGGCAAGAGGAATACTTTAAAAAAATTATGAATTATGAATTATTCTAAACTTCTAAACTAGTAAACTTCTTTTATGAAACAAATTACTTCTATACAAAATCCTTATATAAAATCGTTGGTGCTTTTACAAGAAAAAGCCAAAGCCAGAAAGCAATCGGGTACTTTTTTGATTGAAGGACAACGCGAAATCACATTAGCCCAAAAAGGGGGATATGAAGTAATAACTATTTTATTTTATCCCGAAATTTGTTCAGAAAGTATCGCAAAATCGTTGGTTAAAAATGCTGAATTTATTGAAATCAATAAAGAAGTTTTTGAAAAATTGGCCTACAGAGATACAACTGAAGGTGTAATTGGTGTTGCAAAAACCAAAAGCTTAGCTCTCTCCAATTTAAAACTGTCTGATAATCCATTACTACTAATCGCTGAAGCTCCAGAAAAGCCTGGAAACATAGGTGCTTTATTACGAACTGCTGATGCTGCTGGACTCGATGCAGTAATTATTGCGAATCCTAAAGGTGATTTATTCAACCCAAATATCGTTCGGTCTAGTGTAGGGTGTTTGTTTACCAATGCTATCGCAACGGGAACTACATCAGAAATCATTGCCTATTTGAAAGAAAAAAACATTGATTTTTATTGTGCTACTTTACAAAATTCAACTGCATATCACACTCAAGATTATACAAAACCAACGGCACTAGTGGTTGGCACAGAAGCAACAGGATTGACTCAAGAATGGCGTGAGGCTGCCACACAAAACATCATAATTCCAATGCAAGGTGCCATAGATAGCATGAATGTATCAGTTGCCGCAGCCATTTTAATTTTTGAGGCAAAAAGACAAAGAGGGTTTTAATTAAGTAAAATCAAATCCTTTAAACAAAGATTTTGTGCCTTAAATAAGTACAATTTTTTATTAATAGTACTAACCTTAATTGTTCATAGAAATCAAAAATTCTTCGTTATTTCTAGTTTTCTTAAACCTATCGTTGATAAAATCCATAGCTTCAATTGGGTTCATATCCGAAAGATATTTTCGCATAATCCACATTCTTTGAAGTGTTTTTTCGTCGAGTAATAAATCATCTCTTCTTGTGCTAGAAGAGGTTAAATCTATAGCAGGGAAAATACGTTTGTTCGCAATTTTTCTATCCAATTGCAATTCCATATTTCCAGTTCCTTTAAATTCTTCAAAAATAACTTCATCCATTTTAGAACCCGTTTCTGTTAGAGCTGTTGCAATTATGCTTAATGAACCTCCATTTTCAACATTTCTAGCGGCTCCAAAAAAGCGTTTTGGTTTTTGTAAAGCATTCGCATCTACTCCTCCACTTAATACCTTTCCTGATGCAGGTTGAACTGTATTGTATGCTCTAGCCAAACGCGTAATGGAATCTAATAAAATCACTACGTCATGACCACATTCTACTAATCTTTTTGCTTTTTCAAGTACAATGTTAGCTATTTTTACGTGTTCTTGAGGTTCTCTATCAAAAGTTGAAGCAATTACTTCTCCTCTAACACTTCGTTGCATGTCTGTAACTTCTTCTGGTCGTTCATCAATTAAAAGCACAATTAAATATACTTCTGGATGATTGGCAGCAATTGCATTTGCAATATCTTTAAGCAACATTGTTTTACCTGTTTTGGGTTGGGCTACAATCATACCACGTTGCCCTTTTCCAATGGGAGAAAATAAATCAATTATACGAGTAGAAATAGAACTTCCTTTTTCGGCTAAACGGAATTTTTCCGATGGGAATACCGGAGTCAAATGTTCAAATGAAACTCTATCTCTTACCACTTGTGGGTCGTGACCATTAATTTTTAAAACGCGTATCAATGGAAAGAATTTTTCCCCTTCTTTTGGAGGACGAACAACTCCTTTTACGGTATCTCCTGTTTTTAATCCAAACAAACGAACTTGTGAAGTTGATAAATAAATATCATCGGGGGAAGCCAAATAATTATAATCTGATGATCTTAAAAATCCGTAGCCATCTGGCATCATTTCTAATACGCCTTCACTTTCAATAATACCATCAAATTCATAATCGGAGTTCGTGAAATTGTTCTTTTTAGCTTTAAAATTTGGATTTTGATTATTTCCGTTTTGATTCGGATTAGGTTTTTGATTGTTTTTTTGATTTGGGTTTATAGGTTTTGAAATACTGTTTTCTTCAGTAGTTTTAATGTCAGCATCAGAGGATTCTTCTTTTACTACTGCAACATCGCTTTCAGTAATTTTTTCTACTTTTTGAATAGCATTATTAACTTTGCTTTCGTATTTGGCTTTATTAAATTTAATGGCTTTTCGTTCTTTTTGAGGCACGATTGCTACTTCTACTTTCTCTTCCTTACTATTAGATTCATCGTCAAACAAAGTTGTTATTTTTGGTGTAACACTAATATCAATTGGTGTATTATTAATTACTTCAGGTTTAACTTCTTTAGTATTTTTCGGCTTTTTATCTGAAATGATTCGGGTTCTTTTGGATTTGACATCAATTGGAGTAGTATCTGAAACGGGTTGAGCTGGAGCTTCCACTTCTTGGGTTGCAGCTTGGGATTTTAAAATTTCAGTTATTAGCGTTTCTTTTTTTACGCCTGTAGTTTTGATGTTTTTAGCCAATTTGGCTATTTCTTGAAGCTCAGAAAGCTTCATTTCTTTTAACGCAGAAATATCAAACATGAATTTTATTTGAATTTAATTATTTGGAAAGTAAAATGAGTTGAAGTGCAAAATATTTTAAAATGAATGCTCCGTAGAATGAAGTACTTACGGTTTTGTTATGCAATATTACGATTTTTTTTTAATCATACAATAGTATTTATAAAAAAGAAAATATATTTTTGTGAAACAAATTTTTAAAAATGCTTCAAAGAATTCAGACCATTTATTTATTGCTGGCTTTATTAATTACTGGAATTCTGCCATTTGTATTTCCTTTATGGACATTAAGTGATTCAAAATTATTTTATTTCATGCTTGATATGAAATATGTTACACTTTTTGGATTGAGTACAACGCTTTCACTTTTAAGTATTATTTCCTATAAAAAAAGACAAAATCAATTTGTTATGGGCAGATTGAATATCATTTTAAATTTAATTTTATTAGGATTATTTGTTTATCGTTCCCTAAATTTATCTGGAGAGGCTGTAAAGGTTTCTGAGAAAGGTATTGGGATGTTTCTACCTATTGTTGCTATCGTTTTATTGGTTTTGGCCAATAAAGCCATCAAAAAGGATGAAGATCTTGTGAAATCTGTGGATCGATTGAGATAAACCTATAAACTTAGTTTATTTTAGTGCGAAGAAAACCCGAACGAAAGTTTGGGTTTTTTTGTGCTTTTTTTTCGGAAATCAAACTATTATTTCTTTCCAATTTCGATAACTTCTAAATTTTGAATTTTATCCTCATTAATTTCAAATCGAAGCATCGTTTTTACTTGGTGCATACCTTGAATTCCAGCTGCACCAGGATTCATGTGTAACAAATTCAACTGTTTATCAAACATTACTTTCAAGATGTGAGAATGTCCACAAATGAATAGTTGTGGCTTATTTTGAATTAAATTTTCTTTTACTAAAGGATTGTATTTCCCAGGATAACCTCCAATATGGGTCATAAAAACTTTTACTTTTTCACAAGTAAAGATTTGGTTCAAAGGATATTCTACTCTTGCTTTATTATCGTCAATATTACCATAAACTGCACGTAAAGGCTTTATTTCTTTAATGGTATCGGTTACGTTTAAATTTCCAATATCACCTGCATGCCATACTTCATCGGCCCAACGAACATATTTCAATATCCATTCATCAATATGACTGTGGGTGTCTGAAAGTAAAAGTATTTTTTTCAATTTTAATTTTTGACTTTAGTTTACAACCAGTTTTTTAACTATTGATTTATTATTTGAAGTTAATTTTAAAAAATAGAAGCCTTGAGTTAAATTTTCTAAGGTATAAATTGAATTATTAGAATTGGGTTTATTTATTTGTTGAATCAATTGTCCGTTAAGATTTATCAACTGAATTTCATCAATAATAACCTCCGTTTGAATATTAACGTGATTATTGTTAGACGGATTTGGAAAAACGGTAATACTTGAATTTGCATCAAATGTAGTTGTTCCCAATGGCGCGCCCCAAACTGAAGCTACATAGGAATTGTTATCTATATAGGGATTTCTATTATTTTGACGAGCATAAATTGCATTATTTCTATCAATTTCTCTTTGACTAACCGGATCTAGAATATTCCAAGTTAATAGAATGTTTTTAAAAGTATCGGTAAAAACCTTTGTAGAAGTACCATCAAACATAGGATATGAAAATCCTGTTACTACATTTTCATATCGTGTAGCAAAATACAATAAGCTTCTTGCTATGTCTCCTTTAAATTCGTCAATTGGCTCAAAGACAACTCCTGTATATCCAGCAGAATAGCCTGAATCCAAATTAGAACCTCTTTTTGTACCATTTGTACCAGTAAAATTTGCAGCATTTACTTTACCAAAAGGCAAATCCCCTCTTAC
>CAIRNC010000534.1 GCA_903879875.1 uncultured Bacteroidota bacterium | reverse complement strand
ATATCTACAGCTATGTTACTGGTTTTACAGGTAATTGTCGCTTGGAAACGCATCTGATTGACACCATAACCCAATTGCACCAACGAATTGGTTCCCAATCGAATCCAAGGAATATCTCGAGCGACTGCTTCTTCAACAATACTACCGGTACTTGGTCCAAGACGTACCCGTTCCCTTATTTCACGCATTTTTTTTATATCGCCTTCTACATCATATTCGGTACCGGCAATAAGTGCTTCGGCAATAGCTACCGCACTTTCGGCAGCAAACATACCCACATTTTCCTCCGTATAACTAAATACAACATTATAAATGCCGGGAGTTTTGGTCTCTCTGGTACGACCAAAACCGGTTTCCATACCGGCCAAAGTTTGAATTTCTAAAGCTATATGTTCAATCACATGCCCCATCCAAGTGCCTTTGTCAATTCTAGAAAAGAAGCCACCACGACAACCTTCAGAACAACGGTGTTCAATCATGGTTGGAAACATAATTTCTATTCTTTCTCTAAAACCTGCAATCATATTGGTTGGCGATTGTTCCATTTCTTCCAAATCCAATCGCATTTGGATTAATCTTTTTCTTTGAACACTCCAAATGTTTGGTCCACGAAGCGCTTGTACTTTTAATATTTTCATATTATAGGGAAATTAGGGTTGTATTAATAATTTGATAATTAGAATGTTGAAATATTATGGTTTCAAAAATAACCAAAAATAACTTAATAAAGAGAAAGGTTTTTGTTAAAAGCTTTACTATTTTGCAACCAAAATAGAAATTTTAAATTAAATATCAAAATATATTCCCTTTAAATAAAAAGTCTTGATTTTTATTTAAAGTGGTTTGGAGCGAAATCAAACAAAATAAAGTTATTGTTGCATTGTATATGGTGAAGCCAATTGGAATGGAATTTTATTGATTTTTAGGTTTCCAAGTTTATTATTCTATTCTGATTTACTTTGTGACCACTTTTTTTGTAAAATATAAAACGGACACAACATTGTGACCGATTCATTTAAAAAATATTTTGTTGGTCACGAAGTATGAGAGAAAGTAGTGGGTTATTGGTTTATAAGGTTATAAGTTTTGTATTTTTTTATTGGACTTCTTAAATATGATTTTCAACAGGGCGTCTCTTCAAAAGTTATTTTTTAAAATTGCGATTATCTGTTATATAAATAATGTATCGAGAAGCAATTTACACTTATGCTTTTCATAGGTTCTCGATACTATTTTCTATTTCAAAAACTAGCGTTTTTAAAATAGAAAATCACTTGAAGTGACGATATAATTTAAAAGGAAATTATTATTTTTTAGGATTTTGGGAATTATTATTTACCGATACAAAAGTTAGCGAAAATATTCCCTAAAAGCTCGTCATTTGTGACTTCACCGGTGATAAGTCCAAAATGATACAAGGCTTCTCGAATGTCTAAAGCCATGAGGTCGCTTGACAAATTGGTTTCTAAACCAAACTTCACTTTCTGGATTTCGTCCAACGCTTTCAGTAACGAATCATAATGGCGGGTGTTGGTTACAATCGTTTCGTTGTTGCGCAAAGCACCAGTATTAACAAACGAAAGCAATTGGTTCTTGAGTGCGTCGATTCCAATATTGTTTTTAGCAGAAATAAATAGGGTTGTCGGTTGATGGTTGTCGGTTGTTAGTTCTTGGGATATAATGGAATGATTTTCAGTCGGAATTAAATCTTTTTTATTGATAATGATTACTATTGGTTTTAAAGGATACTGATTTCGTATCTTTTCAATTTCAATTTTAACGACTGTTAATCCATCAACCGTCAACCGATAACCGTCAACCAATAATAAAACCACCTGCGCTTGCTCTATTTTTTCAAATGTCTTTTTGATGCCGATGCTTTCGATATGATCTTCAGTTTCACGGATGCCAGCCGTGTCGATGAATCGAAAACCAATGCCGCCAATCACCAATTCGTCTTCAATGGTGTCACGTGTAGTGCCCGCAATATGTGAAACGATGGCGCGTTCTTCGTTCAATAAAGCGTTTAATAAAGTCGATTTTCCAACATTGGGTTCGCCCACAATGGCAACAGGGATTCCGTTTTTAATGACGTTTCCAACAGCAAAAGAATCGATTAATCGTTTGAGTACAAATTCAATTCGGTTCAATAATTCCCGAAACTGGGTTCTGTCAGCAAAGGCTACATCTTCTTCGGCAAAGTCCAATTCTAACTCAATGAGTGAGGCAAAATTGAGTAATTCTTGTCGCAGTTGCGCAATTTCATTGGAAAAACCACCCCGCATTTGTTGCATCGCTATTTGATGTGACGCTTCATTATCCGACGAAATCAAATCGGCAACGGCTTCGGCTTGCGATAAATCCATTTTTCCGTTCAAGAAAGAACGCAAAGTAAATTCGCCCGCATTCGCCATACGGCACCCTTTTCTAATCAATAATTGGATGATTTGTTGTTGAATGTAACTCGAACCGTGACACGAAATTTCAATGGTATCTTCGCCTGTATAGGAGTTAGGGCCTTTAAAAACAGACAATAACACTTGATCTAAGGTTTTGGTATCGTCAACAATATGACCTAAATGCAGTGTATGCGATTTTTGTTTGGTCATGTCTTTTCCTTTAACCGACCGAAAAACAGTATTTCCAATGGCAATGGCATTTGTACCAGAAACGCGAATAACGGCAATGGCTCCCGCTCCTGATGGTGATGCTAATGCTACAATTGCCTCTTGATTGATCATAAATGATTTTCTTTTATTTTGCAAAAGTAACTAAAAATGAAATAGTATAAACAATTCCATTTTGTCATACGGGTCAAAAGGGTTTCAATTATTGGTATAAAATCATTTATTATCCTATTATTATTCCCTACCTTTATAGTATAATAATGAGTCGATTCACTTAATAAAAAGCATCATGAAAAAGATATTATTTCCTACCGATTTTTCTCCAGCATCAATGCATGCTTTTGTGTATGCGTTGCACCTTGCAAAAAACATAAAAGGAGAAATTATAGTATTGCACAATTATGAAATGCCGATTGTAGATACCAATTTCGTTGACATGCCCATCTATAGAAATGAAGTATACGAAGGTATTGATTTAATTAATTTTGAGAATTTTAAAGACCAGATTCCTGCACTTAGAAAAATTGCCGATACGCATCATCTTGGTGCTATTTCTATTAAAAGTGTGCTTTTAGAAGGTGATTTGGTTTCAAATATGTTGCAATTAATTGAAGACGAAAATGTTGATTATGTCGTTATGGCGAACAAAACGACCAATCGATTGGAAGCACTATTTATAGGTTCCGCAACGGCAAGTATAATGTCGAGTACAAAAGCAATTGTTCTCGGTATTCCTGAAGAAACGCTCTATGAACCCATTAAAAAAATCGCTTTTACTACTCAATTCACTAGTGACGATTTTAATGCTTTGAAAAAAGTAATTGAAATTGCCAAACCATTTGATGCTCAAATTGATTGCTTGTATGTAAAAACATCCGATTCCGAAGTAAACGAGTTGATTCTTGAAGAATGGAAAATCAATTTTAAAGACAAAAATATCCATTTTCATGTTATAGAAAGCGATGCCGTTGAAGAAACCATCATTGATTTTATTGACATTCATAAAATCAATATGCTTGCTATTTTAAATATAGAACGCGGTTTCTTTGAAGGTCTTTTTCATAAAAGTTTGACCAAAAAACTATCTTTCCACTTAAAAATTCCATTGTTGGCATTGCATTCTAAATAAACCCATAAAACGCTTTAAGCAATAAGCTTTAAGCAATATGCAAAAATTAGAATTTCTAATAGGATTAAAACATTGATTTCCATAAATTGGCTTATGGTCTATTGCCTAAAGCATAATGCAATAAATAAATAGCACCCTTACGTGAAGCAATTTTAATACTGCACTTAAAATAATAAGACTATATTTGTGCCCTATTTGTGCATAAAAAAGAGCACATAAAAAAACAATTTATGTTATTTGAAGATTTATCGCTTTCTAAAAGCATCCAAAAAGCCGTATTTGAATTAGGCTATTTAGAACCCACTCCTATCCAACAACAAGCCATACCATTAGTTCTCGAAGGACGAGATTTAATCGGTTGTGCACAAACTGGAACTGGAAAAACAGCTGCATTTGCTATTCCAATTATACACCAACTGCATCGAATAGTTGGTTCGTCCAAAAAAGCCAAAGTGATTCGTTGCTTAGTAGTGACTCCTACTAGAGAATTAGCGGTTCAAATTGGACAAAATTTTGATCAATATGGCAAATACACCAACCTTACGCAATTAACCATTTTTGGTGGAGTATCGCAAGTGCCACAAGTAGATACCCTAAAAAAAGGTGTGGACATTCTTATTGCAACCCCTGGCCGATTACTCGACTTGCACAAACAAGGATTTATAGATTTAGACCATTTGCATGCCTTAGTGCTTGATGAAGCCGATCAAATGTTGGATATGGGTTTTGTAAATGATGTGAAAAAAATTGTAAAGCTGACTCCTAACAACCGTCAAACCTTACTGTTTTCGGCAACAATGCCGATAGCCATTAGGGAATTGGCTGAGATGTTTCTTAAAAATCCAGCAACTGTATCAGTTTCACCGGTTTCATCAACCGCTGAAAATGTAGAACAAAAAGTTTATTTTGTTGAAAAAACAGAAAAAAGAAACCTACTCTATCATTTGATAAAAAACGATAATCTATCGGACGTTTTGGTATTTTCAAGAACCAAACACGGAGCGGATAATGTTGTAAAAGCCTTGCGTAAAAACGGTATTGCTGCAGAAGCCATTCACGGAGATAAATCGCAAAACGCTCGACAAAGAGTATTAGATGCGTTTAAAAATAAAGAAGTGGGTGTTCTTGTAGCCACTGATATTGCGGCTAGAGGAATTGATATTGACCAGTTGCCTTTCGTAATTAATTTTGATTTGCCTAACATTCCTGAAACCTACGTTAATCGTATTGGTAGAACAGGTCGAGCTGGAAATGGAGGAATTGCAATTTCTTTTTGCAGTAAAGACGAACATCCGTATTGGAAAGACATACAGAAATTAATAAAAGTTGACGTAGAAACGGTTTCGAACCATCCTTACCCATGGCATTCGGGATCGCCTGAAACGGCTCCTGCGGCCGCAGCAAACAATTCAAACAGAAGCGGTGGTGCACACAAATCGAGAAAATCGAATACGTCAAAACAAAATAAAAAACGTTGGTACTAAATGACTTTCTTAAAAAAGCCAATAATATCTTAAAATTAATTAAATTTGCGCCTTTAAATAACATTTATGAGCACTCCACATCATAGTCTCCATAGTAAATGGACTATCGCAGGTTTATTAGTTAGTTTAGGAATTATTTATGGAGACATTGGAACTTCTCCTTTATATGTAATGAAAGCCATTCTTGGGCTTGATTTTGCTATAAATAAAGACCTCGT
>CAIRNC010000533.1 GCA_903879875.1 uncultured Bacteroidota bacterium | reverse complement strand
CCAAAGGAAAAATAATAGATGAAAGTTCTATGAAATTAAACACCTCAACAAACAATGTAGGAGAAGATTTTCAATTAACTATTAAAACATCGGGATTGATGTTTTCAGGTGGTGGAAAGAAATCTAATTTGGAAAATGACATAATACATTTCATAAATGAAAATGAAAATTATGAAGTTGATGTAAAAGTAATTGTCAATTTTAAAGAACGAAATATATGAGGAAAACAATACTATTTGTGGTACTTCTTTCATCCTTTTTGATGTCAAGTCAAACAAAAACCAACACTAAAAATTACACTAGGTACGATTGTAGTTCCATTAGAAACTTTGACGAGTTTTTGACTTCTGACAATTTTACAAATTGTAATTGTAAAAGGTATATGTCATATTCAATACAAATTGACAAAAACAAAATAACCATATCATCATTTAAACAAGGAAAACTAGATGATAAAACTATTTATGATAATCTCATAATGGAGGAAACTAATGATTTTTATATCTACAAAAGAGATGACGGAAGAGAGAATGGAGAACAAGATTTTATGGAAATAGTCATAACAAAAAACAAAAGAAAAGTCATGTACTATTGGATGGATTATAGTTATAATCCTCATCAAGTTTTATATATTTTAAAATAAACCAAAAACAAATATTTAACAATTAAACTTAATCAAAATGAAAAAAACCAATTATTTATTTATGACTTTAGTAATGAGTATTTTACTAATTTCTTGTGGAGGAAAAAATGAAAAAAAAGAAGGTAGTTCTGATGAAATAACTAGCAGTGAGAGTGATATTTCTTTAGACCAACTTATTTGCGAACATGATGGTAGTACCTTAAAAAGTAATACTAAACATTTAGAACATATAATTGACGTTTTTACACAAAATATTAAACAAAAAGGAGAAAAGGAAAACTTTACAGGAGTTGGAGTTGAAAAAGACCAAAATGATAGTATTTTAGATAGAGCAGAAATAAAAAATGGATGGTTGATAAGATATACTCAAAGAATAAAAAAAGGAAATAAATACATAACAATTTCAGATTTTACTTTTGATAATGGTAAAATAAAAGATGGTTTTTTATTAGAAAATAATAATGAAACCGCAAGTAATAACCAAATCATTGAAGGTTTTGATTATTTTAATTTAATGAAAAAATATAAAAATGGGAAAGAAAATATTGAATGGGATATAGCATTTTATCCTAATGATAATATATACTTAAATGCGGTTTGGGATGAAGAAGGTGGCAGAATTATTAATAGTAATGAGGTTATTGGACTTCATTTAAATTATTCAAAAACATTAAATCTAAAACAAACAATAACTGGTTTTAAACAATTAGCAGAAAGTGATTATAGTAAAATTACGGGTAATCCAAAACCTGATAGAAATGATTTTTATTTTGTTGATGCTGACAAACAAACCATTTTAAATACGCTGAAAAACTTAAAAAAAGAAGTGAAAGGGTTTGACTATTGGGAAGAATAATAGAGTTTAAATTATTAATTCAAAAGTCCCTATAAAGGGACTTTTTTTTGATATATACTCTATGAAAATTACTAAATTAGAAATGTATAGAAAAGGTAAAACTATCAAACCTCAACACTTAAATAAAATCTTTATCGATTGTGATACTCAAAACCTTTTAAATGACTTCGAGAACAACAACATACAAAATGATTTATTGAATAGTTGGGAGGTCGTATTTTATTTTGATGTTTTAAATGGTGTCCTTACATTTTCTATTGACGAATATAATTTTATACACCAATTATTAAAATCGTTTGTTAGGAATAAAAAAACTGATGAAATTCTGAAAAATGTGGATTGTTTACAGATGGGAACCTCTAAAATGAACCTTGATGTATAAAATGGTATTTACATATTTTAAAAATAAATTGAAAATTGTTTTACACTTTGTTTTACACTTCTAAAAACAAAAAATCCCTAACTACTTAATTATAAGTGATTAGGGATGTTTTTTGTGGTACCTCCAGGGATCGAACCAGGGACACATGGATTTTCAGTCCATTGCTCTACCATCTGAGCTAAGGTACCTTGCGTTAGCGGGTGCAAATATAGACGTATTTTTAATTTATCCAAAACAAATTTTAAAAAAAATGAATTTGTACATTTGCAACTTTAATTTACAACTATGATTTTAGTTATTGATATTGGAAATACAAGAATTAAAGCGGCTGTTTTTGAGGATAATAACCTAAAAGAAAAGTTTGATTTTACAATCGACTTGCTTCAAAATACAATTGAAAAAATTTTATTAAAAAACAATTCCATTACCGATTTGGTGCTTTCTTCCGTTGGAAATAGTGAAAATAACTTGTTTTCTTTTCTTGACGGAAAAATAAACGTCCATTCTATTTCCCATTCTGACAATTTCCCTTTTCATAATTTATATGAAACACCAGCAACTTTAGGAATAGACCGAATGGTGCTTGCTTCAGGAGCTGTTTTGCAATTTCCAAATCAAAATCGGTTGGTTATTGATGCGGGTACCTGTGTTACTTATGATTTTATTGATGAAAACGATAATTATCATGGTGGTGCAATAGCACCAGGACTTAGATTAAGATACGAATCGTTGCACCAATACACAGCAAAACTACCTTTATTAACGCTTCAAATTCCAGAAAATATTTTAGGCAATAGTACCAATTCTGCCATTCATTCTGGAGTTGTAAATGGGTTGGTTTTTGAAATAGACGGTTTTATTGACTACTATAAAGCGCATTATTCAAAATTTATAATAATTTTAACGGGTGGAGACGCAGAATTTTTGGCTAAACGATTAAAAAATACCATATTTGCCAATTCAAATTTCTTGTTAGAAAGTTTGAACCACACATTTCAATACAAAATCAAAAATGATTAAAAATTTCATAGTAAGCTTTTGTTTGCTTTTCACTTTAGGAATACTAGCTCAAGAAGGTTCTTCGTCACCCTATTCGTATTACGGAATTGGTGAAGTAAAATTTAAAGGAACTGTCGATACCCGTTCTATGGGAGGCGTTACTTCAATTCCAGACAGTATTCACCTCAATTTACAAAATCCAGCATCGTATTCGAATTTAAGAATGGCAACTTTTACTATTGGAGGCACCTACAACACCACGCATTTGAACACCAATACTCAAGAAGAAAAAGCGAGAAGAACTACCTTAGACTATCTAGCATTGGGACTTCCGATGGGAAAATTAGGCGCTGCATTTGGATTAATACCCTATTCTTCTGTTGGATATAAAATCCAAAATGTAGAACAAACAAGATACTATACTGGAACGGGAGGGGTCAATAGAGGATTTGTTGGCTTTTCTTATAAAATCAACTCGAAATTAAGCATTGGATTGGATGCAAATTATTATTTTGGACAAATAATCACCGAAATTAATTCTGGTCTATCAACCGTTCAATACGGTACACGTGAACTAAACACCTCTAATATCACTGGATTCAATGCTAATATTGGTTTAATGTATGACACAAAACTTAAAAATAAACTCAATGTGTTTGGAAGCGTATTGTTTACACCTGAAAGCAATTTGAGCGTTACAAATACTAGAAGTATTGCAACCATTCGTTTCTCTGCTTTAGGAAGTCCCATTGTAGTTGATGAAGGACAGCCAACAGTTTTAGCAGACACGAACATGAAACTTCCTTCAAAAATTACCATTGGTGGCGGTTTTGGGGAAAATAAAAAATGGTTGATTGGCGCTGAATATACGATGACAAAAACCAATGGATTTGAAAATCGATTTGCTGACATCACAAAAGGCTCTTTTGAAAACGGCAATAGAATTGCTGTTGGAGGTTATTTTATTCCAAAATACAACTCGTTTACAAGTTATTTTGAAAGAGTAACTTATCGTGGCGGTTTTCGATATGAAAATACCGGTTTGGTTATAGGTAACAAATCTGTTAATGATATGGCTTTTACTTTTGGAATTGGGATGCCTGCTGGTGGTCGATTCTCCAACATCAATTTTGGTGTTGAATATGGCAAAAGAGGAACCAAAGCCGCTAATTTAGTAGAAGAAAATTACCTTAATTTTTCATTGAGTTTGTCTTTAAGCGACCGATGGTTTGTTAAAAGAAAATATGATTAAGCTTTAAATAAATTTTAAGTATAATCTAAATTGTTACTATGACATCAAATAAAAAGAAAGCGAGTTCATACGTTGCCATAACTTTTGTTTTAGCTGTGCTTTTCGGATGTGAAAGTAATTTTAAAGAAGTTCAAAAAAGTACCTTATCTGAATTTGCTCCATCTGGTGAAGCTGATTCATTAACCTTAAAATATACCGATTCAGGGAAGATTAAAGCGGTTTTGGTTAGTTCTAAAATGCTCGATTTTTCATCCGTAGAATTTCCGTTCACCGAATTTCCAAAAGGAGTTGACGTAACTTTATTTGACAACAATTTCTCTAGAACTTTTATCAAATCCAATTATGCGGTTTCCTATAAACCCACTGATATTATCGATTTAAGAGGGAATGTCAAAATCACTTCGGAACACGGACAATTTTTAGAAACGGAGCAATTGTATTACGACCAAAAAAATGAGTGGTTTTATACCGAAAAATACTTTAAATTAACCGATCCAAAAAAAGGAGTTACCAGTGGCGAAGGCGTTGACTTTGATAAAGATTTTAAAATTATCAATTATCAAAAAGTAAGCGGCATTATTGACCAAGAAAAATAATATTCATTATGAAAATTTTAAAAAACGTTTATTATATCTACTTGTTTTTTGCACTCTATTTTATTTACGATGGCATTATCGGATTACAATCCAACGAAGCACATACTTGGTTGAGTTTTCTAATAGCTACTGCTGCAGTATTTATGTTCTTTTTTCGTCGCAAATATTCAAAGCGAATGGAAGATTATTATAATAAAAAGTAATCATGGAAATTAGTGTTATTATTCTTTGTCTGATTTTATCCGCGTTTTTTTCAGGAATGGAAATTGCTTTTATTTCATCTAACAAAGTATATCTTGGAATTGAAAAAATGCAAGACACATTCAGTTCTAAGATATTGACTCGCCTCACTGAAAAGCCCTCCAAATTTATTGCCGCAATGCTTATTGGCAATAATGTTTCGTTGGTCATTTATGGTTTTTTTATGGGCGATTTGTTGATGCGTTGGATTGAAACTTTTCCAATTCATCTTTCTCATTTTTCTTCCTTATTATTACAAACCTTACTTTCAACCTTATTAATATTAATTACTTCTGAGTTTCTGCCAAAAGTTTTCTTTCAGATATATGCTAATAGTTTAATTAAAATTCTAGCCGTTCCTGCTTTTGTGTTTTATCAAATTTTCTATTTTATTTCTACATTTATTATATGGATTTCCGATATAATTCTGAGAAAATTGTTCCATACCGATGGCGATGAAGAGCAATTGTTTTTTAGCAAAATTGAACTGGGCAATTATATTACAGAACAAATGAACGCGGTCGAAAACCACGAAGAGGTAGATTCGGAGATACTAATGTTTCAAAATGCCTTAGAGTTTTCGGGTGTAAAAGCTCGAGAAATTATGAATCCGAGAACGGAAATTTCAGCTATCGAAATGCATGGTTCGATAGAAGAATTGAAAAAACTTTTTATAGAAACAGGATATTCTAAAATTTTAGTGTTTCAAAATTCAATTGACGACATCGTTGGTTATGTACATTCGTTTGAACTTTTCAAAAAACCAAAATCCATCAAGACCATAATGATTCCTGTGGAGTTTGTTCCAGAAACAATTCTGATAAAAGACGCTATGGATTTGCTTACCAAAAAACGAAAAAGCGTAGCCGTTGTTCTTGACGAATATGGTGGAACTTCGGGAATGATTACCATTGAAGACATTGTTGAAGAGCTTTTTGGCGAAATTGAAGACGAACACGATTCAGACGAACAATTAATAGAACAAGAATTAGAACCTGGAGCGTATCTATTTTCGACACGCTTGGATGTAGAATATATCAATCAAGTTTATAAACTCAATATTCCTGAAAGCGAATCGTATACCACGCTTGGAGGTTACATAGTAAATTTTACAAATGAAATCCCTCAAAAAGGAGACAAAATTCAAATTGAAAACGTCCATTTTGTAATTGAAGAAGCTACAAATAAAAAAATTGAATTAGTAAAAATGACAATAAAAGAGTAACTTTTAAAAAAAAAATCAATTTTCTTGTAAAATAGTGTAACACAACTATAATAATTAAATAGATAATTGTATTTTCGCACACTGAATTAAAAATTAACAAAAATAAAAATGGCAATTTTATCAAAAATTAGACAACGTTCGTTTCTAGCAATACTCGTAATAGGCTTTTGTTTATTCGCATTTATCATCGGAGATTTGGTTCATAGTAACCTATTCAATCAATCTTCAAGAAATATTGGAAATGTAAATGGAACCGACATTTCATTCGAAGATTTTAGAATTAAAGTCGATAATGTTGAAAAAAGTGGTCAAGGTACTACAGCATCTCAAGCCGTAAGTAGAGTTTGGGATCAAGAAGTTTCAGTAGCTTTATTGAAAACTGAATTCGAAAAATTAGGTATTACTGTTGGTGAAAAACAAATTATTGAAGTTTTAAAACAAAGCCAAGATATTGGTCAAAATCCAATGTTTCAAAATGCTGCAAAACAATTTGATATCGCAAAATTTAGAGATTTCTTTAAAACCAATCCTGCGCAAGCGCAAATGTTGAAAGACAGAGAAAAAGACGCTGAATTGAATGCAAAATATCAAATATACAATAGTTTGGTAAAAGCAGCTGTTTATACTACAACTAGCGAAGCCAAATTAAAATATGAAATGGAAAGCAATAAAGTGAATTTTGACTTTGTAGCCGTTCCGTTTTCATCTATAAAAGACAGCGATGTAAAAGTTACTGATGAAGAAATTGTAGCTTTCATGAAAAAAAATGAAAAAAAATACAAAGCTGACGCTAATCGTGAAATAGAATTTGTAACTATTGAAGACAAAGCTTCTCCAGAAGATGAAGCCGAAGTTAAAAATGCTATCAACTCTGCACTTTCAGGAAGTGTTGTTTACAATAAAGAAACTGGTAAAAATGATACTTTACAAGGTTTCAAATCAGCAACTAATATTGCGGAATATGTAAATGCTAATTCTGACATTCCTTATGATTCTACTTATGTAGCCAAAAAAGATATGCCAGCAGAGCACGCTGAAAAATTATTTAATTTACCAGCAGGTGAAATTTATGGGCCTTATATGTTTAATGGATATTATGCAGTTTCTAAAGCATTAGGAAGACAAGCTGGTGCAAATGCAAAAGCAAGCCATATATTAATCAGTTGGGAAGGAACACAAGTGCCTAATAAAAAAGAAAAAAGAACGAAAGAGCAAGCTAAAGCTAAAGCAGATATGTTATTGGCTCAAGTTACAGCAAATCCTTCTAGTTTTATGATGTTGGCTTTGACTAACTCCGATGATTCTTCAGCACAACGTGGAGGTGATTTAGGTTATTTTTCTAAAGGGCAAATGACTCCAAAATTCAATGATTTTGTTTTCAACAACCCAATTGGTAAAATCGGTATGGTTGAAACGGAATTTGGTTACCATATCATTAATGTAACGGACAAACAAGATGCAGTAAGATTGGCTACAATTGCAAGAAAAATTGAACCATCAGAAGCGACTACAGATAAAATTTTCACAAAAGCGGTGAAATTTGAAATGGATGCTACTACTGAAAAAGATTTTGCAAAATTGGCAAAAGACAGCAAATTGACTTTAAATCCAGCTATTAAAGTAAAAGCTATGGATGAGTCAGTTGGATCAATTGGAAACCAAAGACAAATTGTAAAATGGGCTTTTGATAAAAAAACCAATATTGGTGACGTAAAACGTTTTGAAGTGTTGAACATTGGAAACGTAATTGTAAAACTTAAAGCTCAAAATGAGGAAGGTTTACAAGCAGTTGCTGATGCTAGACCAATGGTAGAGCCTATTTTGAAAAACAAGAAAAAAGCAGAAAAAATCAGTGCAAAAATGACTGGTGCCACTCTTGAAGCAATCGCAAAAGCAAATGCTACAACTGTACAAACAGCTGCTGATATTACAATAGAAAATGCTGTTTTACCAGGTGCAGGACAAGAACAAAAAGTAGTTGGAACTGCTTTCTCAATAGGAAACAAATTATCTTCTCCAATTGAAGGCGTTTATGGAGTTTATGTAGTGAAAACTAAAAACGTAATTAAAGCACCAGCTATAAAAGTTTATACTGATTATGTAAGTAAATTAAAATCACAAAACGCATCAGCTTCAGGTAGAGTTATTGGAGCTTTAAAATTCGATGCTAAAATTGATGATAACAGAGCTTTGTTTTATTAAGACTAAGCTTTATTTAAACAAAAAAAATCCCGAAATATTTCGGGATTTTTTTTGTTTAAATAGTAATTTACATTCTTAAAATATCTGTTACTATTTTGGCAAAAGGAATGTTCTGCTTTTAAAATTATCGAAAAAGGAATGATGAAATTTTTAATATCAAGCCTATTCTCTTTTAAGTATAGTATCTGAATTTAATATTTTTTCTTGATGACTAATGCTTTCTTGATGAATGGCTTTGAATAATCTTAAAATAAATTCTTCTGTCAATCCTTTACTTCCGCCATCAAGAATCATTTTTTCGAGAATTTCATTCCAACGATTATTTTGAAGTACCGCAACGTTAGCATCTTTTTTTACTTGACCAATTTCTTCAGCAATTTTCATTCGTTTGCCCAAAAGCTCTAATAAATTGGCATCCAAAACATCAATATTGGCTCTCAGCTTGGTCATTTTACTTGTAAATTCATCGGCATCACTATCTGCTTTTCTTATTTTTAAATCTTTTATGATTTGTTTTAGTGCTTCAGGTGTCACTTGTTGAGCTGCATCACTCCAAGCGTTATTGGGGTCGTTATGGGTTTCAATAATCATTCCGTCATAATTCAAATCCAAAGCTTCTTGAGTCACTTCAAGAATCATATTCCGGTTTCCTGTAATATGTGATGGATCAATAATCAACGGCAAATCAGGGAATCTATTTTGCAATTCAATTGGAATTTGCCATTCTGGGATGTTTCTGTATTTCGTTTTTTCATAAGTCGAAAACCCTCTATGGATAACTCCTAAATTCTTGATTCCAGCAGCATACATGCGTTCAACGCCACCCAACCACAAAGCCATATCTGGGTTTACAGGATTTTTGATCAATACAATTTTATCTGTTCCTTTTAGTGTATCGGCAATTTCTTGAACCGCAAATGGATTTGCAGTGGTACGCGCACCTACCCATAAAACATCGATGTCATTTTCTATTGCTAATTTACAATGAGCGGCTGTTGCCACTTCGGTTGCCATAAGCAATCCAGTTTCAGCTTTGGCTTTTTTCAACCATTTCAATCCAATTTCTCCAACGCCTTCAAATCCTCCCGGACGTGTTCTCGGTTTCCAAATTCCAGCTCTAAAAACGCTTACTTTAGAATCTTTTATGGCGTGAGCAATTTTCAACACTTGTTCTTCGGTTTCAGCACTACAAGGTCCTGCAATCACAAATGGATGATCCAAATTAAATTTGTTCAACCAGTTTCTCATTTCTTTCTTGTTTTCCATAATTAGGTCATTAAGCATCAAAGCTACTCTTTTTTTTGCTCTTTTTCTCTTTTCAAATTAACGTCTTAAAAAGATAAAATGCAACAACAATTTACTTAATAAAAATAACCCTCACATTTCTGCAAGGGTTCTAAATCTGAAATCAGCAATCTAAAATCTAATATCTGTAATATTCTGGTTTGAATGGCCCTTCAACAGGAACACCAATATAATCCGCTTGATCCACACGTAAAGTTTCTAATTCAACACCTAATTTAGCTAAGT
>CAIRNC010000532.1 GCA_903879875.1 uncultured Bacteroidota bacterium | reverse complement strand
CATAAGCGGTAAATTTTTTGTCTTCCGTATTAGAAACAAAAAAATATCCCGATAACCATTGATTAAAGGGATATTTTAAATTTGATAATCTTTCAAATAAATTAGCTTTTAACTAAAACTTCAATACCAATCCCGCTAAGAAATTCAATCCTGCGTGAGGATAATAGTAAGGATAAACATCATACATATAGCCGTTAGAAACGTATTTTTTGTCTAAAAAATTATTTATTAATCCGGTTAATAGAATTGATTTAAATATACTTTTTGGCTTCAATTCAAAAGAAACATTCAAGTCATTTACAAAATAGTTAGGCAATTTAGCATCGGGTAACTCTATATTATTCATGAATTGTTCGCCTACGAATTTAGAAAGCCATGAAATTTGTATCGCCTCGGAAGGTTTGAATACCAAAATATTTCCAGCTATTAATGCGGGCGAATAGGCTATGTTGGTTGTGCCATAAAAGTTGCCGTCTACTGCCAAATCTATATTTTTATTAGCACTTATTGTCACGTTTGGTCGCGCTGTAAATTGTTTAGAAACCTCAAGAGTTGCATCAATTTCTAATCCCAAACGGTAACTTTTTTCAGAATTGGAACGAATGGGGTTGCCTACATTGTCTAAATTACCAGTTAATATGAGTTGGTCTTTATAACTCATGTAATAGATATTGGTGTTTAATTTTAATTTTTTTGAGGCATATCGCCAACCCAATTCAAGGTCATCTAGTTTTTCTGGTCTTGCATTTCCGCCTTCATAATCGGTTCTGTTGGGCTCGCGCTGGGCTTTTGCATACGAAAAATAGCCTGTATTTGAAGCATTAAAGTCATAAGACAATCCTGCTTTTGGATTAAAAAACAAAAAGGTATCGTTGACCAAACCTGTTTCTGGACTATCGGCTTTGTAATTTACCCTGCGAAATTGCAAATCGCCAAAAAGACGGAGCTTTTTTGTGATTTGATAGTTGGCTTTTGAAAAAATGTTGCCATCCGTTTTAGTTGCAGCATCGTCATAATAATGATCGCCCAACTCACCTGTTGAAGCCATACGCGCCCATATTACTTTGCCAAAATGATTGCCTTTATAAGTGTTATATCCGCCTCCAATAATCAAGTCAATTTTATTAGCCTTATAATTCACAGAAAATGTAGTGCCATAAAAATCATTATCCAACCATTTTTGACGAATTAAATCGGTAGTTGTTGCACTTCCGACAGGAATCATATTGTAGGCTGTGAAATCAGCATTTGCTATATAATTTTCATAATATCCTTTCCCTTTTGTATAATGAAACGCTAAGTTACTGCTCCATTTTTCACCCATTTTTTCGTTCCAATGCAATTGATAATGATCTTGCTGGTAATTATCGGTTTCGTTATCATAAAACCGAGTCGTTCCATTCGCATCTGTAAACATTCCAGCACCATTGAAAGTTCGGTCTATTTCTATAGTAGCACCATCAATGCCATTCCACGACTGATAGGTTTTTTCTTTTCCTCCAAAAACTAGTGCTTTTATCAAAGTTGTTTTTCCAACATACGTTCCCTGTAAAAAATAGGATTTTAAATCGGAGGAAGCTCGGTCAATATATCCGTCAGATTTGATTTGAGACAATCGCCCTGCCATTTCAAAATGATTATTCAACAATCCGGTGCTAAATTTCACTGTGCTTTTTCGAGTGGAAAAACTTCCACCAGCATTAGATATTTCGGCGGCACTTTCTTTAGAATAAGCATCGGTGAGCATATTTAAACTTGCACCAAAAGCACCCGCCCCGTTGGTTGATGTTCCAACGCCTCGTTGCAGTTGCAGACTTTCAACAGATGAAGCAAAATCGGGCATGTTGACCCAGAAAGTACCATGACTCTCCGAATCGTTATACGGAATACCGTTAATGGTGATGTTGACGCGTGTAGCATCACTTCCTCGCACACGGATTCCGGTATATCCAACGCCATTTCCAGTATCAGAAGTAGTGACAACTGACGGCAAATAATTCATTAAAATAGGAATATCCTGTCCTAAATTTCGGAACTTAATTGCTGTTTTGTCTAAATTGCTAAAGGAAACAGGAGTTTTGGCAGTAACCCGAATGGCTTCTACCAGCACCTCATCGAGTTGATTGACTTTAGTGGTGTCTTTTGTTTGAGAATAGGACAGAAAAGTGAAAAGTGAAATCAAAAAAGAGAAAACAAGTTGATTTTTGACTTTTGACCTTGAAACCTTGAACCTTTGAAACTTTGAAACTAAAAAATGATTCATCCGTAAATGTTTTACGAATAAAAGGGGTAATTATTCTTTTGTTATAGTAATAATTAAATGAAACGCTATGACAAAAAATAGTGTGCACGCTATAATTTGTCATTTTTCCCTTGGCAGCATTACCTGCCCAGGTTCCTTGGGTATAATCTCAGCTCGTTATTTAGAGCACCCCTTTGAGACGAGACAAAGATAAGTCAATAGCATTGACAATTGCAATAGCTGTAGCAATTTAAAATTCAGGTCGCCTTCTGGTCTTCTTAATTTCTGATAAATTCTTTTTGTCTTTGATGCGTTTTCGTATAACGGATTTAGGGATTTTGGTCGCCTTTCTGATTTTTGGAACAATCAATGCTTTCTGAATTAGATCCAAAAAGCGTTTGGTTACGATTGCTTTATTTTTCAATTGACTTCGATCTTCGTCACAATTCAAAATCAAAATACCTTCGGTTGTTAGTCTTGAATTTAATTTCAATAACACTAATTCTTTTTCTTCCTCAGATAGTGCATTTGACTTATTTAAATCGAATGACAAAACGACTTTAGAGGAAACTTTATTTACATTTTGACCTCCAGCACCAGAACTTCTTACGGCTTTGAAAATCAGTTCCGATAGCATTTTTTCTACTTCCATTATTGAGGTTGGTGTGCTGATTTAAGCAAATCATTTACTGTTTTGACAGGGTTAAAAGTGATTAAAGGGACTTGCACAAAAATAGTAATCCATTTTGCCATAGCACCGTTCCAAAGCCCAGGCAATTCGTAGGCTTTTAAAGGTTTTCCATTCTTATTTTTCTCTACTATAAAACCGCTGTTATGGTCTATAAACAATTTCAAATTAAACTTTTCACCTTTGTAATCTTTTATACCACAGACCAAATCAACTGGGTTAAAATGGGTGGCACTTTTAAGAATTTTTTCTTGCTCTTTGTTGTCAATAGCAACTTGAGAAGACTCTACAATTTGGAGCGATGTGTTTCCTTTTTTATCCAATACCCAAAAAGGACCGCCACCTGGTTCGCCTTCATTTTTCACCATGCCACAAATTCTAATTGGGCGGTTTAAATAAGAAGATAAGGCAATCATCTTGTTTGCTAAAGTATATTTTGAAAATTCTTCACCTACTTCAATATTTAGTTTTTCTTTTGCAAAAAGAACGATATCTTCAATATCTTTTTCAGAAATAGCACCAGCATCTAT
>CAIRNC010000531.1 GCA_903879875.1 uncultured Bacteroidota bacterium | reverse complement strand
GTCTTATAAATTAACGCAAGTAAAAAGACAAGAAGATGGAAGTTGTATTTTAAAAAATGCAACAATAACAAGAGATGCTATAGATTGTGATATTAAGTCGGTACCATTAGAAGGGTTTTCTAAAGTTTCTAAAAATTATGCAGCAAAAACTTTTGCAAACGAATACAAGCAAAATGGATTTGAAAATATTATTTCAATTGGAGCTACCCATCCAATGAATAAATTATTCAATACCATGGTTAGAGAAAATCTATATGGATATAGTTCTAAAATTATTGAAAATAATGAGCTATTATATATTTCTACTACATGGAAAAGAAATGGGGTACAATTATACAATGGTGACCATGTGGTAGTGGAAGAAGTAAATATGAATTGTGGGGAACTAGTTTCAGGATTGCATTTTGTTCCTGTTAAGTTGAAATATTACACAGAAGATAACGAGGAGAAAATTATTGAAGATTATCTTATATTAGAAAGTGTTACCAACATTGAAGGCTTGACTAAAGAACAAGAAAACAGACTTCGTTATGAGCGAAGAAACAAAAACAATAAATATAGAGATAGCGGATTTCCTTCTGACGATCGTTATGTTGGAGCGATAAGAGCTTGCTATGGTTATTCCATTACTTGCAATAAAGCTCAAGGAGGGGAATGGGATAAAGTATATCTGAATAATTATCATATCCCTACTATGAAATTTCAATATACTGCGATTACAAGAGCAAAATCAAATGTATTATTATATTAACTAATAAATTATAAAATAAATGACAGCAAAAAAACACCAAGTACACAACCTAATTGTTTTAGACGAAAGTGGGTCTATGGAATCTATTAAACCTATAATCATAAATGGATTTAATGAATTGGTACAATCCATAAAAGGCATTGAAAAAGAATTTCAAGAGCAAGAACATTTTATATCTATTATTTCGTTTAATGGATTTGGTAATAAAATCATGCATTTTATTGATCCGGTGAGTAAACTTAAAGAAATAGATTCGACTAATTATAAACCAAGTTCGATGACACCTTTATACGATGCTCTGGGATTCAGTTTATCAAAATTAAAACAAGTGCTAGAGACACAAACAGATTATAATGTTTTGGTTACCATTCTTACTGATGGTGAAGAAAATGCTTCCAAAGAATATACAGGAATTGCCATAAAAAATATGATTGATACTTTAAGCGAAGGTAATTGGACGTTTACATACATAGGAACTGACCATGATGTAGAAAAAATGGCAGCTAATTTGTCTATAAAAAACAGTATGAGCTTTGATAAAGACTCTGATGGTATTGATGCTATGTTTGCAGAAGAATTTCAAGGAAGGAGACATTTCTATAAAAATATTAGAGAGAAAAAAGATTTCAAAGAAAATTATTTTAATAAAGCAGAAGAATTTATAAAGTCATTAGAAAATGATACTATAGAACCAGTCAAAACACCAAAAAAGAGTAATTTATGGGATAAAATAATGGGGAAATCAAAAAGGAGTTAATAATTGAATTATAAATACTTCTAATTAACAAATACATATAAAATGAATATAGCATATTTCATAGGAATTATTATAGCTTTAATAGGCATTTTAGCATTGCATAAAACATATAAAATCAAATTGGTTAAACGGTCAAATAAGGATGTTGAAAAACCCAACTCAATTAATAAAAATGAAAATTCAATAGAGAAGATTGAGCCTATAATGTATTCAAACGAAACAACAACTGTTGATCTTTTTGATATAAAGATTAAAACAAAATCAAAAAAATCAAAAAAAGTACAACAAGCTACAATAGAAGAAAAAGAAACATTTATCGTTCCTGAAGAAATAAATCAAAACATCATCACCAAAAACAGGTATTTACATGAAGCTGATGATTTTGGAACAATGCAAAAAGGAGTTGTGCTGGAAAATACTACTTACGTTTATGACAAGGACGACAAATATGACGAATTCACAATTAACTAATTCAAAATAATTTATAACAAATTAATAACAAACAATAATCATGAAAAAAATCATTTTACTAATTACATTCACTTCTATATTATTCAGTTGCAGTCCTGGTGGAAATTCAAGTAATGTTAGTTCCAATTGCGCAACAATTAATCCTCCAACTTGGATTCAAGGAACTTGGATAAAAGTTGCTACAAATACTAATATTCAACAACTTTATGGCTATAAATTTACCGCTAATGATGTTATAGAAGTAGCTCCGGGTGGTACAAATTCTATTTCAAGAAAAGGTCAAATAGATTTTTATTGTTCGTCAAATGCTCCCTATACCATTACAGAAAACATTACACCTACAAGTTATTTTCTTGAAATAAATTGGGGAGCATTTGCAACTTATAATTTTACAAAAATATCAGCAACGAAAATTGAACTCATAAATGATAATGATTCAGTAAATGCTACTTATTATATAAAACAATAACCATGAAAAAAATCATTTTACTAATTACATTCACTTCATATTATTCGGTTGCACTCCTGGTAGAAATTCATTTATAAATTGCGTCTATTACAAATTCACTAAACAAAAAGTATATCTAAGAATGTGGGCAAAATAATATTTGTCCATTTATATTGGAACCTGAAAGCGATTATCAGCTAGTAGATGGAATCAACTAATCTGAGTTTTTCAGAGGCATGGTATTACAACAATTTTTAAATAATTTCTTGGCACAGTTCGATTAAAACGCCATTGGTGCTTTTTGGATGCAGAAATACTACTAATTTATTGTCAGC
>CAIRNC010000530.1 GCA_903879875.1 uncultured Bacteroidota bacterium | reverse complement strand
TGAATAAACAAGAAGGTAAAATTGAATTCGTGAAAGATTTAAATTAAACGATTTTAACGTGAATTTGAATTATTGTTAGTTTTTCATCCAAAAATGGATATTTTTTCACATTTTAAATGAAATAAAAGCTAAAATGGTTGATAATATTCCAATCTAATTGTTATTTTTGTACCACTTTTAAAAAAGTCAAAAAACCTCATTATGGACATACACGAATACCAAGGAAAAGAAATATTAGCCAGTTATGGTGTAAAAGTACAACGTGGCTATGTGGCAAACAATCCAGTTGAAGCCGTTGCAGCCGCTAAACAATTAACAGCCGAAACCGGAACAGGATGGCATGTTATCAAAGCACAAGTACACGCAGGTGGTCGTGGAAAAGGTGGAGGAGTAAAATTAGCCAAAAACTTGCAACAAGTTACTGAACTTTCAGAACAAATTATTGGAATGCAACTAATTACACCTCAAACCTCTGCTGAGGGTAAAAAAGTACACAAAGTTTTAATTGCTGAAGATGTATATTATCCAGGTGAATCAGAAACTTCAGAATTTTACATGTCTGTTTTATTAAATAGAGCAAAAGGTCGCAACATGATTATGTATTCGACCGAAGGTGGAATGGATATTGAAGAAGTTGCCGAGCATACACCGCATTTAATTTTTACAGAAGAAATAGACCCAACAACTGGTCTACAAGCGTTTCAAGCACGTAGAATTGCCTTTAATTTAGGACTTTCTGGAAATGCTTTCAAAGAAATGGTTCAGTTTGTTATGGCATTATACAATGCTTACATCGGTTCTGATGCGTCTATGTTTGAAATTAATCCTGTTTTAAAAACATCGGATAATAAAATTATTGCAGTAGATGCCAAAGTTAATTTGGATGACAACGCTTTATACAGACAAGTAAAATATGCTGAAATGCGTGACGTTCGGGAAGAAAACCCAATTGAAGTTGAAGCTAAAGAAGCTGGATTAAATTATGTAGATCTTGACGGTACAGTAGGTTGTATGGTTAACGGCGCAGGTTTAGCAATGGCGACTATGGATTTAATTAAGTATGCTGGTTTTGAACCTGCAAACTTCTTAGACGTAGGTGGTACTGCAGATGCAAAACGTGTAGAATTGGCTTTTAGAATTATATTGAAAGATCCTAACGTAAAAGCAATTTTAATCAATATTTTTGGTGGAATCGTTCGTTGTGATAGAGTTGCGCAAGGAGTTGTTGATGCTTACAAAAACATGGGTGATGCTATTAAAGTACCAATCATTGTGCGTCTTCAAGGTACGAATGCCGAAATTGCAAAAGAATTAATTGACAATTCAGGAATGCCTATTTTATCAGCTGTTCAGTTCCAAGAAGCAGCCGACCAAGTAAAAGCAGCACTTTCTTAATAAATTTAAAATATTTATACTAAAAATCCTGAGTTTCAAGCTCAGGATTTTTTTTGTGATTATAAAAACTAAAATTAAGACTTCTTATTCTTACCAAAATTGAATTTTACTTTTTCTACAATTTGCACCTTAGGAGCAGGTTTTTTGAATGGTTTTTTTGCAGCTGTTTTTTTTTGTCCAGGCTTTTGATCGCCACGAGCACATTCTTCGTCTTTTGGTTTTGGTTTAAATTCAGCTCTAGGTTTAGCATTGTCTTTTTTTGGAATTTCCGCTTTGTGTTTCGCTAAAACATCATTTGGATTTTTGGGATTTTCTTTCGTTCCTCGCAAGTGAATTACCAAACCGTTAAGAAAGTTTCGCAGTACTTGGTCACCACATTCCATGTAATTTTCATGTTTTTCATCACGAAAAAAAGCTCCTAACTCCGATTTTGAAATTCTAAAATCTACTAATTCTAAAATTTCAACTATTTGATCATCACGCAACATTAAGGCAACACGCAATTTTTTGAAAATATCGTTATTGGTCATCATTTGTATTTTTAATTTCGACAAAGATAATTATTAAACCATTGCAATTAATTATTGTTTATCAATTAAAATTTAGGAATTAGTTTGTCTATATTTGCTTTTCGAAAATGCAATGTTTAGTAGTAAAATAAATTCAAAAAAATGACTCGTATCGAAGTTTTAAATGCGCTAATTAAAAAAAACGAAGTAAAAAATTATTTAGAAATAGGGGTAAATCGTGGTAAATGTTTATTTAACATTAAAGGTGCTGAAAAAAGATTTGCTGTTGATCCTTTTTTTAATTTTAATATGTGGAAAAAAGTAAAGGCTTCCATAAAAAATGCTGATAATTTTAAAAACGAATATTTTGAAGTTACAAGTGATGATTTTTTTCTCGATAACCAAGAATTATTGGCTAAAAACAATTTGCAATTGACATTTATTGATGGACTTCATACCTATAAACAGTCGCTTCAAGATACTTTAAATACGTTGAAATACTTGGACTCAAATGGAATCATTGTGCTTCATGATTGTAATCCACTAGACGAATTGGCTGCATATCCTGCAAATTCTATTGACGATGCTCGCAAAGATTTAGAAAATCATAAAGATTGGAAAAATATTTGGAACGGCGATGTTTGGAAAACCATTGTATACATTAGAAAAAATCATCCTGAATTAACCGCTTTTGTATTGAATACCGACCACGGATTAGGATTTGTTTACAAAAAAAACAGCGGAAAATTACCTGAAATTTTCAACTCATTTACTTCAGTTGATGATTTAGATTATTCATTTTTCGAAAAAAATAGAATGGATTTAATCGACTTGAAACCGGTTTCTTATTTCAATGAATTTTTAAGCAATCAATCGTAGTTTATTGTTTGATAGCTATTTGACTTAAAGCATATTTTTCTTAGGGCTATAAGAATAAAAATCAAAATTGTGTAGGCAATAAAAAATGGAATAATAAATTCAATATAGTTTAGAGAAAGCATTATAGCGATTAGCAAAAGTTGAAAACCTAATCCGTAAAGCGAAACCAAAGTCATAAACCAATTGGGAAACGTTTTTACTTTATAAGCATCTTTGTCTAAAAAATGAATGATTTTATCAAAACCTCCATAAACAATAGTGTAAATTTGAAACAAAATATCAACTGATTTTTGATTTTCGCCAGGTAATGCTCTTGGCGATTTATACTCAAATATTTTGCTAGTTGTATCTCCTCCAACCGATTTGTTTCTCAAAATAACATAGTAATAATTGTATAAAGTACCTTGCAATTGGATACAGAAAAAAGCAATAATTGTCATTAACAATGATGTTTTTGAAACGTAACAAATCGTTATAAAAAACAAAAAATTTAAGATTATATCAAAAACACTATCGAGATATCTACCCGTATAAGATGGCGTGTTTTTTAATCTTGCCAACTCGCCATCGGCGGCATCAATTCCGGATTTTAATAGTATAAAAAAACTAGCTAAATAATACTGGTTTTCAATAATAAAAAAAATAGCTATTAAACCCGAAACACCAAAAAGCAAGGTGACATGAATAGGTGTAAAACGGGTGTTTTTTAATAAATTGGCAAGAAATTTTCCGAAAAATCTTCCGTAATCTGACAAATCTAGAAATTTATCTTGTGCTGCAAGTTTGGACATTTAACGTTTTTGAAAAGTATTTTTGACAATATAGTCGATATTCTTATTTTGACAATCTATGCAAACTAAAGGTCATTGCCGTTAATAAAAAGAAGGCAACCACTTGATGTGTTAATCCTAACCACAATGGAACGCTGTATAACAAAGTCAATACACCTAAAGCAAATTGCAAAATTACTATACCTACCAATGCGTTTATACCAAATTGCTGCTGTTTATCCAATTTTTGTTTTTTACTTTTAAAGAGCAAAACAAAAATTAACGCTACAACAATATAAGCCAAGGTTCGGTGGACAAATTGAACGCCATTTTTTGCTTCTGTAAATCTTTGGAACCAAGTATCTTTTTCTAATAAAATGCTTTCGTGAAAAAATTGACCATCACTCATCAATGGCCAATGGTTGTGAATCAAACCCGCATTCAAACCTGCTACAAAACCTCCATAAATAATTTGTAATAAAATGAAAATCAATGTTAATCGCGCTACAGTTCTTAAAGAAATATTGATTTCTTTTTTGTTTGGATAAATTAAATCCAACGCAACCCAAAGTGTATACGCAAAAGTTACAAACGCAAATGTCAAATGTAAAGAAAGTCTAAAATGGCTTACATCTGGATTGTCAATCAAACCGCTTTTTACCATAAACCACCCGAAAAAACCTTGTAATGCGCCCATTCCTAATAGAATATAACATTTTTGCAAAGTAGCTTTGTCTAATTTTTTCTTTATCAAAAAATAGAAAAATGGAATAAGAAAAACAAAACCTAAAATTCGAGCAATGAAGCGGTGAAACCATTCCCAAAAATAGATGAATTTGTAGTCGGAAAGTGTAAAATCATTCTGACTGTTAATTTTTTGATATTCTGGAAATTGCTTGTATTTTTCAAAGGTTTCTTGCCATTTTAATTCGGTTAATGGTGGAAAAGTATCTGTTACTAAATGCCAATCAGTCATTGAAAGTCCAGAGTTAGTCAATCGAGTGATTCCGCCAACTACGACCATTATAAACACTAAAAAGCAACCTGAAAGGAGCCAAACTATAATGGATTTATTTTCGTTTTTCATTGTCAAAAATTATTTTCGTAAAGATATTCAAATGCAATTAAATAGTAATTCAACAAGCGTTAATCTTTAATCCAAGTTTCTCGCCTTTTTTCAAAACAAAATCATAAGCTGCCTGATATTCATTAGGAATTTCACCTTCCATTATAGCTTCTTTTACAGCTTCTTTTAATATTCCGATTTCACGGGAAGGCTTCAAATTAAATATTTCCATTATTTCTTCGCCTGAAATGGGTGGCTGAAAATTACGAACATGATCACGCTCCTCGACTTCAACGATTTTCTTTCGAACTATCTCAAAATTATTATGGTATTTTTTAAATTTATTTGGGTTTTTGGTTGTGATGTCTGCTTCACACAAAGTCATTAGACTTTCAACATCTTCGCCAGCGTCAAAAACCAATCGACGTACTGCTGAATCAGTAACTAAATCTTGTGATAATACAATTGGACGTGAACTCATCATAACCATTTTTTGAACAAATTTCATTTTATGATTTAAAGGCATGTGCAATCTTTCAAATATTTTCTTAGCCATTTTACCACCTAAAAACTCGTGTCCATGAAAAGTCCAGCCTTGTTTTTTGTTAAAACGTTTTGTTGGTGCTTTTCCAATGTCATGCAGTAAAGCCGACCAGCGCAACCATACATCATCTGTATTTGGACAAATATTATCAACAACTTCCAAGGTGTGATAAAAATTATTTTTATGTGTATGTCCTTCTATTTCTTCCACCTGATTTAAAGCAGTTAATTCGGGTAAAAGTATCTCTAAAAGCCCTGTTTGAAAAAGCAATAAAAAACCAATCGAAGGCTTATCTGTTGCTAGAATTTTATTCAACTCATCGACAATTCGTTCGCCAGAAATAATTGAAATTCGACTAGCGTTTTTGGTTATGGATTGCAAAGACTTTTCTTCAATTTCAAAGTTCAATTGATTAGCAAATCGAATGGCTCTAAGCATTCGCAAAGGATCATCAGAAAAGGTAATGTCTGGATCTAGAGGCGTTTTGATGATTTTGTTTTTCAAATCTTCTAAACCATTAAAAGGGTCAGAAAGCGCTCCGTAATTAGAAGTGTTTAATGACAAAGCCAACGCATTTATAGTAAAATCACGACGATTTTGATCATCCTCAAGTGTTCCGTTTTCAACTACTGGATTGCGACTGTCAAAGTTATAAGATTCTTTTCTGGCGCCAACAAACTCAATTTCGGTATCTTCAAAACGAAGCATGGCAGTTCCATACGTTTTAAAAAACTGCACTTTTGGTTTGTTTGGGAGTAATTCTGAAACTTTTAGAGCGAGTTCAATTCCACTACCGACAGCAACAATGTCGATGTCTTTTTTAGCATCTCGACCTAATAATAAATCCCGAACAAATCCTCCAATAACATAACTCTCAACGTTAAGTTCTTGGGTTGCCTTGGAAATTATTTCAAAAATTTTATTGTTTAAAGCTGATTTGTAATTCATTATTTTACCG
>CAIRNC010000529.1 GCA_903879875.1 uncultured Bacteroidota bacterium | reverse complement strand
TTTGATATGGACGGAATTGGAGAGGATTTATTCTTTCTTTCTAATGGTCATATTTCTCCTGTTTTTTATAGCGTTTTAGCCCGAAGCGGATACTTTCCAGTGGCAGAATTGGCTACATTTAGAAAACTAAACACTCGTTTGCAAGGACATCCAACCACTCATGAAGGTCTTCCAGGAATTAGAATTGCTTCTGGATCTTTAGGTCAAGGATTATCGGTTGCTATTGGTGCTGCTCAAGCAAAAAAACTAAACAACGATAATCATTTAGTTTATGCACTTACTGGCGATGGCGAATTGCAAGAAGGTCAAAATTGGGAAGCCATCATGTATGCTGCTGCAAAAAAAATAGATACCTTAATTGCTACCGTAGATTTAAACGGAAAACAAATTGATGGTTCTACTGATGAGGTTTTAAATATGGGAAGCGTTCGCGCTAAATTTGAAGCATTCGGTTGGGACGTTTTAGAAATTGCGGAAGGAAACAATATTGAAGCAATTCTTGTTGGAATGAGCGAAGCCAAAGCAAGAACTGGACAAGGAAAACCTGTTTGTGTTTTATTACATACCGAAATGGGAAATGGTGTAGACTATATGATGCATACTCATGCATGGCACGGTAAAGCACCTAACGACGAGCAATTAGCAAAAGCATTAGAACAAAATCCAGAAACTTTAGGAGACTACTAGAATTATGAAAAAATATACAAACACAGGAAGTAAAGATACACGCTCGGGTTTTGGAGCAGGAATGACCGAATTGGGTCAAAAAAACGAAAATGTAGTAGCACTTTGTGCCGACTTAATTGGTTCTTTGAAATTTGACGATTTCAAAAAAAATCATCCAGAACGTTTCTTTCAAATTGGGATTGCCGAAGCCAACATGATTGGTATTGCGGCGGGATTGACCATTGGTGGAAAAATTCCTTTTACAGGAACATTTGCCAACTTTTCGACTGGAAGAGTCTATGACCAAATCCGACAATCAGTAGCTTATTCTGAAAAAAATGTGAAAATTTGTGCTTCTCACGCCGGTTTGACTTTAGGCGAAGATGGTGCTACACACCAAATTCTAGAAGATATTGGCTTAATGAAAATGTTACCCGGAATGACCGTAATCAATACTTGTGATTACAACCAAACCAAAGCGGCTACACTTGCCATTGCTGATTATCATGGCCCTGTTTACTTGCGCTTTGGGCGACCAGTAGTGCCTAATTTTATGCCTGCAGATGAACCTTTCGAAATTGGAAAAGCCATTCTTTTAAACGAAGGTACCGATGTAACCATAGTAGCAACAGGCCATTTGGTTTGGGAAGCATTATTGGCTGCTGAAGCGTTGGAAGCCAAAGGCATTTCAGCCGAAGTAATTAATATTCATACTATAAAACCATTAGACGAAGCAGCGATTTTAAAATCTTTGGCGAAAACCAAATGTGTAGTTACAGCCGAAGAACACAATATTTTTGGCGGTTTAGGCGAAAGCATTTCTCGTGTTTTAGCGTTAAACCAACCCGCTCCACAGGAGTTTGTGGCAGTGCAAGATAGTTTTGGCGAAAGCGGCACACCGGAACAACTAATGGAAAAATACAAACTCAACCACCAAGCCATTGTGGAAGCGGCGGAAACGGTTTTAAAAAGAAAATAGTTTTTTACGCTTTTCAAAAAAAAGCCAAATACGCACTATCTAAAATTAAAAAAGTCTAGACGCACTAATGTGATGATCTAGACTTTTTTTATTGAGTTTACGAGCGAGACGCATGCACTAGCGGGGAAAATACCAATAAAATATATACTTTACAAGCGTATTAAGACTAAAAACGGCTGTTATGCTTTCGTTGCTTTAGTTACAAACTGCAGTTCCCCAATCTGTGTGACCTCTTCCATTGTAACATTTCCAATTCCGCCGTATTTTTTTAACATTCCACATTTTACCAATCTTTTCAGCTATCATAATTATCTTTTCGGCTTTTTGGGAATCATCTTGTTGATTATCATGAATCAAAGTTATTTCGAAAATATTTTTTTCAATTTCTTTTTTCTCAATTTTCAAATTCGGTTTGCCTTCTGAACTCGGATAATTATAATAAATGGTTATTAATTCTTCTGGTGTTTTAATATTGGAATTTCCAGCAATATCTTTATTGATCATTTCCGTGTCCATGTTATCGAACGATTCGCCACAAGAAATCAGAAAAAAAGTGAAAAATAATATGCACATGTATTTCATAGAATTGTCTTTATTAACGGTTAGTTTGGCAATGAGGCATAACGTTCCCACGCTACAAGCAGTTTGGGACTAAATTAAGCCCATTATTCGGATTTGCCAAATCTTCCAAATAAAAAACCAACTTTCCATTAAGCCAAATGCCCAAATTGCTTGTAGCGTGTGTTAGGCGATGTCACTTTTTGTTTTGGCGTTTATAAACTACGGGCATATAATAATCTCGTTCTATATCTCCACATTTCAGTGAGTTTTCGGTATAATCTAAATTTTCGATTACATCATTCCACAAAATTGGGATAAAAGAATTTAAAGATTTCAACTTTGCTTTTCCGATTAGTTGCCACGATGAAATTTTTCCTTCCTTGTTTATATGAAACTTCAGTTTAAATTTATCTTTTTTGATATTTCTTTCCCAAGCTTCATTTTCGACTTCTTTGTTTATTATTGGATTTTTACTTTGAACAAATTCAAGTTTGTCATTTTTACAATATTTAGTAAATGTTATTTCTCCAAATTTGCTTTTTGAAATAACTTTTAACGTGTCTATATTCTTTGTTTGACAAAACATTCCATTGAATATAAGTATAAAAAATACAGTAAAAAATTTCATCTCTCTACGTTTTTCTTGTGATATCGCCTAACTAGCTTATACTCGCTACAAAGTAGCGACAATCTACCCAATTTTGGATGTATAGTCGCTACTGGATAGCGTATTTTTCCCAAATATATAAAATCCCAATCAAAACCATCAAATCAAAACCGTATTTATTGCTTTTGTATTCTTGTATATATAATTAACGCTCCGTTTTAGCACTTTCCGCCACTTCTTTACTATTTGTCGTTGCTTCTTTGGTACTTTCCGCCACTTCTTTACAAGCTTCCGCCAATTAGTTGGCATGTTCCGCCACTTCTTTACTATTTGTCGTTGCTACTTTGGTTCTTTCCGCCGCTTCTTTGATACATTCCGCTACCTCTTTGGTTCTTTCCGCTGGCGGAACGGGGTAAAGAGGTGACGGAAAGAGGTAAAGAAGTGACGGAATGTCATAAAGAGGTGGCGGAACGGAGTAAAGAGGTGACGGAACGGAGTAAAGAGGTGACGGAACGGAGTAAAGAGGTGACGGAATGTCATGTATTAGCTGAAAACTAACTATAATGTTATAAAAAATAATTCCAAGCATTTCAAAATTCAGTTTTGTTTCTTAATGGAAAATTATTTTAATCCCATTTCACCACAAAGGCACGAAGTGCACAGAGCCTAAGTATAAAAAAAAACGCTGTAAGCTCTTGTGGCTGTGGTAAAAAACCAAAAACCCCGATTCAAATTCGTGAATCGGGGTATTAAATTTTCAAATACAATACAAATGCTAGTAATACGCAAATCGTCTTACTTTAGCAATATATTTCGCCAATCGAATCACTTGATGGCTGTAGCCGTACTCGTTGTCATACCAAATATAAAGCACTATGTTTTTTCCATCTGCTGAAACTATGGTAGCATTACTGTCATAAATAGCAGGTGCCGAAGTGCCAATAATGTCCGAAGAAACCAATTCGTTATTCAACGAATATTTGATTTGCTCCACCAATTCGCCTTCCAAAGCATACTTTTTCATAATGCTGTTGATGTTGGCTATAGTGGTTGTTTTGCTAATTTCTAAATTCAAAATCACCAACGAACCGTTCGGCACCGGAACCCGAATAGCATTTGACGTTAATTTGCCCGCTAGCGTAGGAATGGCTTTGGCAACGGCAGTGCCCGCACCCGTTTCGGTTATGACCATATTGAGCGCCGCAGCTCTACCACGACGGTATTTTTTGTGCATATTGTCCACCAAATTTTGGTCGTTGGTATAGGCATGAATCGTTTCTAAATGTCCTTTTACAACCCCTAAAGTGTCTTCAACCGCTTTTAAAATCGGAGAAATGGCATTGGTAGTACAAGACGCTGCCGAAAAAATAGTCACTTCATCTGGATTGTAATCGTTGTGATTTACGCCATAAACAATATTCGGAACGCCTTTTCCTGGAGCGGTTAGCAATACTTTTTCAACGCCTTTGGAAGTCAAATGTCTTGCCAAAGCCTCTTGTGTAGTAAAGGCTCCCGTATTGTCAATGACCAAAGCGTGATCTATATCAAATTGAGTATAATCAATTTCTTCAGGGCCGTTTGCCGTAATAATATGAACCGTTGTACCGTTGATAATTAAAGCATTATTTTCTGGATCAGCATAAACCGAACCTTGAAAATCACCATGAATGGAATCGTAACGCAACAAGGAAGCTCTTTTTTCTAAGCTCACTGCATCATTTTTATCACGGGTTACAATGGCTCTCAAACGCAATTGATTGCCTTTGCCCATTTTGGACATTAATTCACGAGCCAAAAGTCTTCCAATTCTTCCAAAACCGTACAAAACCACATCTTTTGGCTGAATTTCTTCAGAGTTCTTTGCGTTTTTTAATTTGTCAATTACAAATGCTTTGGCATTATTGTATTTATTTTCTTCTAAATGAAATTCATACGTCAATTTACCAATATCTAATTTTGACGGTGGCAAATCCAACGAAAGTATGGCTTGAGCAATTTCAACGGAATCAAAAATAGAAATTGGTTTTTCAACAAAAGCGCCTGCATATTCATGCAAATTGATGATTTCGCTTACATTTCTATCAATCAATTGATTTCTAAAAAGTACCATTTCTATTGACTTATCGTACCATAAATCACTTATAATTTTAATAAATTCGACTACTGCTCTTCTTCTATCGGCTTGAAAAGCAACTTCCTTCTCGTACGAAATTGTGTTGTTCATTTTTACAAATTATTAACTAGTTAGTGTTGTTTATTTTTTAAATCGATGCAAAAGTATTATTTTAAAGTAAGTTACGAAAACGATTTCGTGATTTATTTTAAAATAAAAAAAGCCGATTATTTAAAACCGGCTTTTAAGAATAATTATGTAAGATGAATTAAATAATTAAGCGAATAATTTGTCCATTAACAGTTATCATTTCCATTTGAACACTTTGATTTTCATCAAGATTAGAAAGCAATTTTGAAACCGTTTCCACATCGGTAGCTTTGGTAGTTCCAATACTCAAAATAACTCCGCCTTTAATATCGTTGGCATATACATTTAACCTATCATTATTGAGGTTTTTAATCTTTACGCCGTATTCAATTCTGAATTTTTTCTTATCCGCTGCGTTGATATTTTCCAATTCCAAACCTTTAAATTCGGTACTTATCACATCGTTTTTGGCTAAAACAACGGGCAAAGTAATTGTTTTTTCATTTCTAATAAAAGTCACTTCTACTTTGTCATTAGGGCGTTTTGTATTAATATAACCGGTAAGTTCTGCAAAACTAGTTATGTTTTGATTGTCTAATTTCACAATTATGTCACCTTTGGTTAAACCTGCTTTTTCGGCACCAGAATTTTTACTGATTTTCTTAATGTAAAAACCTTGTGTTTCTTTAATCCCCAATTCTTTTGAGGCAGAAGCATTTAATTCGTTACCTTCAACACCTAGAACGCCTCGTTGCACGTTACCAAATTCCATAATATCTTCAATAATTTTTCGAGTAATATTCGAAGGAACTGCAAACGAATAGCCTACATATGAACCCGTTTGAGACGAAATCATGGTGTTGATACCAATCAATTCGCCATGGGTATTTACTAATGCGCCACCGCTATTACCCGGATTTACTGCTG
>CAIRNC010000528.1 GCA_903879875.1 uncultured Bacteroidota bacterium | reverse complement strand
ACCCAATCCAGAATTACGCCTATGCCTGCTTGGTGGAATTTATCAACCAAGAACATGAAATCTTGTGGTTTTCCGAAACGGGAAGTTGGTGCAAAATAGCCCACCAATTGATAACCCCATGAGGGATCATAAGGATATTCCATCACGGGCATGAACTCGACGTGGGTAAAACCGGTTTCTTTGACATAGTTTACCAAATCGTCTGCCAGCTCAAGATAAGTAAGGAATTTTCCTTCGGCATTGCGTTTCCACGAACCCAAATGTACTTCGTAAACCGAATAAGGTTTGTCTAAACTGTTGTTGTCTTTTCGGGTTTCCATCCACGATTTGTCTTTCCATTTGTAGTCCAAATCCCAAATTACGGAGGCAGTATGCGGCGGATGCTCACAGTAGAGCGCAAAAGGATCGGCTTTTTCGGTGATGATACCGTTGTTGTTGGATTGGATTTTGTATTTGTAAGTAGCACCTTTTTCTACACCGGGAATGAATCCTTCCCATATTCCGGAGGCATCCCAGCGCACTTGCAACTGGTGCTCGCCCTGAATCCAATAGTTAAAGTCGCCTACTACCGAAACCGAGCGTGCCGATGGTGCCCAAACGGCGAAGTAAACGCCCCGAACGCCATCGACTTCGATGAGATGGGCGCCTAGTTTTTCGTATAAACGGAAGTGTTTTCCTGCTTTGAATAAATTAATATCGAAATCGGTAAATAGAGAATGTGATTGTACTGGATTCATTTTTTATTGTTGTGTTTTATAATTAAATTTTGAAATGGACTTCAAAATTATTTATTAAATTCCATAATACTCGCAATGCCTGTGAGCGGAATTACCGCCCAACGTGGGCGGGAGTTGAGCTCGTAGCCGAGTTCGTAAACGGCTTTTTCGAGTATGCAATATTTCAGTAAAAAGTCGATTTCTTTTCGGTAGCCGATGTTGAGGTTGCCGCCTTGTGCTACTTCGGTATAGGTTTGGATGAAGACGCCTACAAAGTATTTGAACAAAATTTCTGCCGCTTGAAAAAGCTCTTGCTGCTCAAACGGATATTTGTCTTTGTTGTTGAAAATGGTGGCGTAGATGGCGTAATGAAAGGAACGAAACATGCCTGCAACGTCTTTTAATGGGGGTTGTTTTACTTTTCTATCTCGAATGGTGCTTTCGGGTTCGCCCTCGAAATCGAGTATAAAAAAGTCGTCGCCATTGACCAAGACTTGCCCTAAATGATAATCGCCGTGTATGCGAATGCGCTCTGATTTCATTTTGGTCCAATCGAAATCGAGAAATAGTTTTCGGATTTCTTTTTTGTTATCCAAGAACTGATTCGCCAATTCTAAAGCCAATCCGTCGAGTTTGTGCAGGTTGTTTTCGAGGATATTCAATCGGTTTTGGAACTGATAGGTCAATCGGTTTTTGAGCCAAACGGTGTAATCGCCGTTGTAGGTCGTTGGTGTAAAAGCGGTTTCGTGTATGTCGCTGCCCAAAGCGATGTGCATTTCGGCGGTGCGTGTTGCCAAAGTGTGGATGCGCAAAAAAATGCTCAAACCTGCCCAATCGATGATTTCGTGAGGGACTTCGTTAATCTTCAATCGTTGAAACAGTTCGATGTTGGGCAACTTTTCGATTTTGATTTTCTTGTTCTTTAGGTTCTCGAAAATACGATCCATTTCGTCGAGCATAAACTGCCATGCATCGCCCTGATTGGGTACTAATTCTTGCATTAATCCCAGTGTTATATTGCCCTCAGCCAAGGCTACACTGATGCTTCCGGTATAGGCTGGCGAATATTGAAAGTCCATTCGTTCGGTCAAGAATCGACTGATTTCATAATCAGGATTGGTGCTGATATAGATGCGACGGAAGATTTTCAGCACCATCGAATCATTATAAATTATAGACGTATTGCTCTGCTCTACCCCCATAAATTTGGAACATTTATATGGAATGTTCTCGAATTTTTGTCCTCGATGGAACTTTACTTTGGTCATGTCACGCTCTTTGGCAGAGGCAATTTTCTCGAACAACAATTGACGATAATCTTCTTGGTGCAAGGCATCAACCAAGAATCCCGATTTTCCGTTTAACTTCACTGGAGCAATGATGGTGTTGGTGTCTAACTCGTCTTCTGCCATGAAAGCCAACGGCATAAAATAATGTTGATAAAAGGCTTCTTTGAAATTTACTTCTAATAAAACGCCGTAATAGGTATTGGTTTTGGAAGCAATTTTAAAGTATTCCACTACTTCAATATATTTCAAAGTACTGGCTTTTCCTCCGTACCATCGCTTGTTGATGATGTAATTTTCTAGAATGTCCGAGGAGAATATTTTTACAAATTCTTGGTCTTCAAAGGCGTTTTTCCAATCTACTTTAAAAACGAATGGGTTTTGAAATTCGTCTTTATTTAACTTATTTGTTGTTGCCATTATCGTTGAATTTTAAATAAATGAAAGGGCAATTCTGGAGATAGTGCTACAAAATTCCATTCTTTGTCCCAAAGATACGAGTTTCCTGTAATTAAATCGGTCACTTCAACTGGTCGATTTCCGAGCTCTTGTAACGGAAGTCTCACCATTGCTTGCGATTTATTAAAGGCATCTAAACTCACCACCATCAAGGTTTCATTTTCTTTGTTGTCATCAAACTTATAATAAGCCATCACTTGTTCGTTATTGGTATCACAGAATACAATATTATTGGTTTGTTGCAACGAAATTTGTTCTTTTCGAATATGATTGACACGGGTGATTAAAGTCGTAAGTTTGTTTCGTTTCTTCCAATCCCAATGGTAATATTCATATTTTTCGGAGTCCAAATATTCTTCTTTTCCAGGAGCCATCGGCGCACAAACCATGTATTCATAGACAGGTCCATAAATACCAACGCTGGAACTCAAGGTAGCTGCAAGAAAATATTTCTGCAAATGCACCGATTCATTGCCCGATTGCAACGCAAAAGGATTGATGTCAGGCGTGTTGGGCCAAAAGTTAGGACGATAAAATTCTTTTTGTTCGGTTTGTGTGAGTTCCGTTACATAGTCCGTCAATTCTTTCTTAGAATTTCGCCAAGTGAAATAGGTATAGGATTGACTGAACCCTTGTTTTGCCAATTCATTCATGATTTTAGGACGCGTAAAAGCTTCGGCTAAAAACAAAACGTCTGGGTGTTTTTTCTTAATTTCTGAAATCAACCATCCCCAGAAGTAAAACGGCTTGGTATGCGGATTATCAACACGATAGACTTTTATATTACATTCTTCAATCCAAAATAAAGCTACGTCTAAAAGTTCTGCCCAAAGGTTTTTCCAATCACCACTTTCAAAATAAATAGGTTGAATGTCTTGGTATTTTTTAGGAGGATTTTCGGCATATTGTACCGTTCCGTCAGGTCGCCATTTGAACCATTGTGGGAAATCTTTCACATAAGGATGGTCAGGAGCGGCTTGCAAAGCATAATCCATAGCGACTTCAATTCCTAACTCTTGCGCTTTTTTTACTAATGATTTAAAATCGTCAATAGTCCCCAATTCAGGATGGGTAGATTTATGCCCACCATATTGCGAACCGATTCCCCAAGGCGATCCTACATCGCCAGCTGAGGCATTGGTAGCATTGTTTTTACCTTTTCGATTCACTTCTCCGATTGGATGAATGGGTGGAAAATATAAAGTATCAAAACCCATTTCGGCAACACGAGGCAAAAGTTGTTCACAATCTTTAAAAGTACCGTGTTTTCCAGCTTCTGAGGATGCGGAACGAGGGAAAAATTCATACCAAGTACTGTACAAAGCTTTTTTTCTATCGACATAAACCTGCAATTCTATGGATTTATTTTCGAGAAAACGAATTGGATATTTCTTGAATATATGCGTTAATTCAGAAGAGGTAGCTTCTTGTATGGCAAGATTATAATCGGCTGGCGATTTGAAATAGTTTTCAAGTTTTTTT
>CAIRNC010000527.1 GCA_903879875.1 uncultured Bacteroidota bacterium | reverse complement strand
GAAACAAACTTGGGAGTGATATTCCGATTTCTAATTCAGTAAAAACAAACAACATGGAATTCAATTATCAAAATCAGGAACGCTATTTTAAAGCGAAAAAACGAATAGAAGAAATTAGAGGTTTTTATGGGAATTTAGCGGCATATATAGCAGTAAACCTAGGTTTCTTAGTACTTAATTTAATGACATCACCCAATGAATTGTGGTTTCATTGGCCCATGTTGGGTTGGGGAGTTGGCGTTATCATTCACGGGATGAGTGTTTTTAATTATTTTCCTGTTTTTGGTAAAGAATGGGAAGCTAAAAAAATAAAAGAGTTTATGGAACAAGAAACAAGAAGCAAGAATAATCAGGAATAATTTAATTTTAAAAACTATGGAATCAAACGGAAAGTTTTTCAACGAATTCAAATCAGATACTTTTAATACTGACGAACGCTATAATTTGGCATACAAAAGAGTAAAACGAATCAAAGGATTTTATATTCATTTATTGGTGTATGTTTTAGTTAATTCCTTTTTGATAGTTCAAATTTATAACGGCAGTAATGATCACATTTTTTGGAGATGGGAAACCTTTTCAACGGCTTTGTTTTGGGGAATTGGCTTAGGTTCGCATTGGATTTCTGTTTTTGGTAGAAATATCTTTTTTAGTAAAGATTGGGAAAACAGAAAAATTCAGGAATTTTTAGACAAAGAAAAAAAGGAAAAATGGGAATAAGCTTGTATTCAGTAATATAACTTGAAACCTTAAACTTGAAACAAAACATTTTGACAACAATAATAATCGAAGACGAAAAGCCAGCAGCTCGATTGCTTCAACGCAAACTCGAAAAAATCAATATCAGCGTTGATGTAATGTTACATTCTGTAGAGGAAGCATTAGATTGGTTTTCTAAAAACGTACATCCTGATTTGATTTTCCTCGACATTCAATTATCGGATGGATTGTCATTTGAAATTTTCGAAAAAATAGATATTAAAAGTGCCGTTATTTTCACAACTGCCTATGATGCTTATGCGCTTAAAGCATTCAAATTAAATTCAATAGATTATCTTTTGAAACCCATTGACGAAGATGATTTAGAATTGGCAGTTACTAAATTTAAAAGCCGTTTGCCTAAAACCGAATCGAGTTTACAGTTGGATTTTGAGCAAATTAAAAAATGATTCAGAATCCATTCAATAAAAATTATAAAAATCGATTTACGGTAAAAATAGGACAACATTTAAAAGTCATTGCTATCGAAGAGATTGAATGTTTTTTTAGCGAAAACAAAGGAACTTATTTGCATACTTTCGACAACCGAAACTATCTAATAGAATCTACTTTAGAACTATTAGAACAAGATTTAGACCCAAAAAAATTCTTTAGAGTGAGTCGAAAATTTATTATTCCAATGCAATCAATAAAAGAGATTGTGGTCTATACCAATTCCAGATTAAAAATTATTTTGCCAACTTATAAAGACGAGGAAGTAATTGTAAGCAGAGAAAAAGTTTCTGATTTTAAAACTTGGATTGATTAAAAATAATATTCCACTATTTTAAAATCAATTGCATCAATACTAAATCAAGCCATCTGTCAAATTTAAAACCTACTTCGCTAATAGTTCCCGAAACGGTAAATCCAAATTTTTCATGAAAGGCTATACTGTCTTTGTTTTCGGCATCTATAGCACCAATCATGACATGATATCCATCCGTTTTGGCTGTAGAAATAAGATGAGACAATACTAATTTCCCAACGCCTTTTCCAATATGTGATTCGCTAACATAGATGGAATGCTCTACTGTAAACTGATAGCCTATTTTTTCTCGAAAGGTTCCATAAGTACCAAAACCAATAACTTCCGAATCGAACTCCGCTACAAGAATTGGGAAATTTGCCTTTTTTTTATCCTGAAACCATTGCATTTGGGTCGCTAATGTTTGAATTTCATAATTGTAATTGGCCGTCGAAAAAAGTATGGCATGGTTAACTATAGCTAGAATTGAAGGAACATCGTCTAAGGTAGCATTTCTGATTATTAGCGCCATTTATAGTAAGATTGGTTTAAAAATGAGTAGTTTAGAATCGATTTAATCTTTGTTTTCATGGTCAAAATAGCCTTTTGCTTTAATTTTTGTTGAAAAAAAGTTCAAAAACAAAACTACAAAAAACAAGAACAATAGCGCTTGAATGCTCACTAATATTTTTCCCGTGGAAGTTGCTGGATAAAAATCGCCATAACCAATAGATGATGAGGTTATAGTGCTAAAATAAATAGCATCAAACCAATTATTAAAAGGCTTATTCAAGTAATTTCCACAAGAATATAATACGCCAAAAGAAAAAATAATTTCTAAATAATTAAGAAATAGCAATAACATCGATCTTTTGTAGGAACGAGGTCTTGAAAATAAATCGGATGCAAAAATTAAAGTTGGAATGTATAATGCGGTTTCCAAAAGCACATAAATCATAAATATAACAACATAATGATTATTTTGCCATTGGTTGTATAATATCATTATTGGGAACAAAACTTTCATTAAAACATATAAATCCATTGCCAAATCATGATATTCCGCACCTATTTTGCGCGCTAAATATTTAATATAAATACCTGGGAAAAACAATTGAGAAGTTGACAGAAATAATCTAACAATTTTTTCAATACCATTATCATCTTCATGGTCATTATTCCATATCGATTGGATATTCTGAATCCGTTTTTGAATCGGGTTAAACTTCGATTTTTCTGTTTTTGAAACGTTTCCCAAAAACATTTTTTTGATAAAATTGCTCATAAAAATCAAGGTTGTTTTGTCAGTTCTAAAGTTACAAAAAAGTAAGCTAAAACTGTGTTTATTTTATGAAAATTAGCATAAATCCGTTTCATATTTAATCTGTTTCAATAACATGAAGATATAATGAAACATCAATACCATTTGGATATTGAAAAATGTTTCAAACAAATTGTTAATTATTTTATTAGATTGTTTTTTATCCCTTTATTTGTTTAAAAATTGAAATCCTTATTTTAGGTTTATATTTCAAGATTATAAATTACTCATCATCTAGTTGAAAAATGATTTTAAGAGCTGAAAATTTAGTAAAAACATACAAAGGACGTAGCGTTGTAAAAGGAATTTCTGTAGAGGTTAACCAAGGAGAAATTGTAGGGTTATTAGGTCCGAATGGTGCCGGAAAAACTACTTCTTTTTATATGATTGTAGGTTTGGTTAAACCCAATTCTGGAAATATATACCTCGATGATTTGAATATCACTGATTATCCAATGTACAAAAGAGCCCAACAAGGTATTGGATATTTGGCTCAAGAAGCTTCCGTTTTTAGAAAATTAAGTATTGAAGATAACATTTTGAGTGTTTTACAATTAACTAAATTGTCAAAAGCTGCACAAGAAGCTAAGATGGAATCCTTAATTGATGAATTTGGATTGCAACATATTCGCACCAATAGAGGTGATTTACTTTCTGGAGGTGAGCGTCGTAGAACCGAAATTGCCAGATGTTTGGCTACTGATCCGAAATTTATTTTGCTTGACGAACCCTTTGCTGGTGTTGACCCAGTTGCTGTAGAAGACATTCAGCGAATTGTAGCCCGATTGAAAAACAAGAATATTGGAATTCTAATTACCGACCACAATGTTCAAGAAACATTAGCCATTACAGACAAAACCTATTTAATGTTTGAAGGTGGAATTCTGAAAGCTGGTATTCCTGAAGAATTGGTTCAAGATGAAATGGTTAGAAGAGTATATCTTGGTCAGAACTTTGAGTTAAGAAAGAAAAAATTGGAGTTTTAAGACTTATTGAATTGTCAATTTTTCTAAATCATTATAATTTCCGTTAAAAATATTTAAGTCAACATTGCCTTTAATTCCCGTTATTGTTGCTTTTTCTGTAAATTGCCAAAAGAGCCAATCGGGTTTTATTTTTTCTACAAAAACATTGTAATTGGCAATCCAAAACGAATATTCGCTAAATTCTTGGTGCAAGAAATCAGAAGCATATTTTTCGCCTGTATAAATTATTGGTTTTACGCCATAATGCTTTTCTATTGTAGTCAACCATCGTTTTAATCCCACTTTTAGGCTATCTAAAGGCTGATTTTTAGGCAAATGTTCGATATCTAAAACCGGTGGTAAATCCCCTTTTTTTAATGAAACCGTTTTCATAAACAATGCCGCTTGTTTCAAAGAATTTTCATTCGGACGATAATAATGATAAGCACCACAAACAAAATTATAATTTTTTGCGCTATCCCAATTTTCCTTAAAACGACTATCTTCTCTATCACATCCGGCTGTAGCGCGTATTAAAACAAATTGAATCGGGAAATCTTGTTCTACGTTTTCAATTAATGACCAATCGATTTTGGATTGGTATTCAGAAACATCAATACCAGCGGTTGTATTGGCGTTTTTAGATAAAACTTGAAAATTCCGAATATCTGAAATTCGCTTTTCTTCAGCTATTTCTTTTAAGGTTTTATTCGTTTTAAAACTAAAATAATAAGCCAAACCCTCCCGATAATGATAGGCTAAACCCAATAAAAAAGCCAAAAAAAGTAATATAGAAGTGTAATAATAGAATGATGCTTTAAAAACAGATTTTTTCTTTTGCAAAGGTTTCCGCCTTGAGGAAATTTTGGCTCTAGAAGATTGTTTTTTCATTCTGCTATGCTTGTTTTTTGGACAATTTATTATTTAAAACAGACAATAAAACGTACATCAAAATCACCAATGCGATTCCCAAATATTGAAAAAAGAGTAATAAAATCAAAGACAATGAAAGAAAGCTAATTTGTAAAAGATTATCCTTAAAATTAAATTTCTTTATTTTTAAAGAAAATAATGGAATTTCAGCATTTAGAATGTAGGCGCTTAGCAAAGTAATTACGACTAAAACCCACGGATTGGTTAACAATTCCAAAACAATAAGTGAATCAGAATTTTTTAAAATCAACGGTAAACTTAAAATAAATAAGGCATTTGCAGGTGTAGGCAATCCAATAAAGGAATCAGTTTGGCGTGTATCAATATTAAAGTTAGCCAATCGATAACACGAAGCCATCGTAATTATAAAACCAAGAAAACAAACCCAAATAGAAGTATTTTCAATTGAAATTTCTTGGTTTTTTATCGTATTTGAAAACATAAAAAACATCACAACTCCTGGAGCAACACCACTTGTAACCATATCGGCTAAAGAATCCAATTGTAAACCCAATGGACTTGAAACTTGAAACAATCGAGCAAAAAAGCCGTCAAAAAAATCAAGAAAAATGCCTAATGAAACAAATAAAAAGGCCAACTCAAAATCTTTTTGAAAAGCAAAAGCGATGGCAATACAGCCACAAAACAAATTGAGAAGTGTGATACAATTAGGAATGTGTTTTTTG
>CAIRNC010000526.1 GCA_903879875.1 uncultured Bacteroidota bacterium | reverse complement strand
CCAGTTATGGTTACTAAAAGAATTTGTGAAGTCCAAACAATCCAACCAAATGCAGTTCCTGCGGTAGCTGCAACACCATAAAAAAGCAATATTTTTGCCATTAAAACTGGATAGGCTCCAAACCCACTACTTGTAACAGCAATTGCTATACTTCCAACTATAAATGAAGATAAAACAGCTCCCATACTCAATTCCTGAGTTTCGTTTAAAGTAAAAATTGTAATATAAAACATTAGAACATAGGAAACCCAAATAAAGAGGGTATGAAAAATGAACCAACCTTTATTTTTCATTTTTACAATACTTAAAATTCCTTCTTTTAGTCCAGAAATTTTTTCTTTTATAGTCAGAACAATTCCGATTTTGGAATAAAAATAAATCAAAACAGCCGATGTCATTAAAACAACTCCAAAGAATACAATCCATAATGTTTTTTCTAACGGAATTTTGTCTAAGACAAATGCTTTAACTACATCAAATTGAAGAAAAAAGGTTACAATTACTAAAAGTAAAAGTATGACTGTATCAACGATTCTCTCGGCTACAATAGTTCCGAAACCCTTGTCAAAAGGGATATCGTTGTATTTTTTCAAAATTAATGCTCTGGAAAATTCCCCTGATCTAGGAATAGTCATATTCATAAAATAGCCGATGGAAACAGCCATAAAATTATTAGCAAATGTAGTTTTATAACCTAAATGATCCAATGAATATTTCCATCGATAGGCACGAGAAGCCCCGCCAAGTGTAGAAATCATTAATGAAATAAAAATATAAAAATAGTTGGCCTTACTAAAATAGGTTTTAATCTCTAGTAGTTGCTCGGGTGTAAATTGCTTATAGGCATAAATTATCAAAATGAATCCCAATAAAATAGGAACCAAAATGGAAGTCCATTTACTTATTTGCTTTTTAAACTGGAATTTTTTTATTTTTTTATTTAGGTCGTTATGGACAGCCATTTTTTGATTAGTATTTAAACCTTAATTTAGAGCTTATAAAAATGCTTACGCAAAAGTAATTAATTTAATGAAATAGTATCAATCAATCGAATTTCATTAACAAAAACAGCTATAAAGGCTCGGTATTTTTTATTTTTACTTTTTCTTTTGCATGTCAATAAAGTGGATTCATCTGCAATTTCAAAATAATCAATTTTGTAATCTGTTTTAGAGAGTATGTTATTTTCAACCCAAAACTTCACTTCATTTGCCGATTTGGTTTTAAATTTTTCTTTGGCAAGATTTAATATTTTAAAAATAATGGCCGCTTTATTTCTTTCGTCTAAAGTCAATCTTTCATTTCTGGAACTCATTGCTAAACCATTTGCCTCTCTATAAATGGGATTGCCAATTATTTTTACTGCCAATTTCTGTTTTTCAACCATTTTTTTCACAATCTGCAATTGTTGAAAATCTTTTTCACCAAAATAAGCATTGGTAGGATTTACAATTTCAAAAAGGCGTTTGACTATTGTGCCTACACCATCAAAATGGCCAGGTCGAAACTTCCCTTCCATTTGATTTTCTAGTCCATCAAAGTCAAAAGCTTGTGAAGCCGTTTTACCTTCGTAAATATCATCTACGGTAGGTGCATAAACAATAATTTTATCTGAAAGTGCTTGTAATTTTTCTACATCAGTTTCCAACGTCCTAGGGTATTTTTCTAAATCGGCGGCGTTGTTAAACTGTGTTGGATTTACAAAAATACTCATTATTGTATACTCATTTTCTTTTAGTGATTGCGCAATCAAAGATAAATGTCCATCATGCAAAGCCCCCATTGTTGGAACAAAACCTAAAGTGGTTTTTTTTGTGGTAATACTATTTAAATGCGCTTTTAAATCAAACTGCTTATTGAAAATTAGCATACTTTTTTTGTTATATTAAAGTGCAAACTTAATATTTTAGTCAATAACTCCATAAATTTTTGTAATTTTGCGCGTTATTTATTGCCAAATAACATAGTAATATACAATTATGAAGGAAAAGAGGATATTATTCGTGTCGTCTGAAGTGGTACCTTATCTAGCAGAAAATGAAGTTTCTTCAATGTCTTATGATGTGCCGAAAATGGTAAATGATCTAGGTGGACAAATTAGAATTTTCATGCCAAGGTACGGCAACATTAATGAGAGAAGACATCAATTGCACGAGGTGATTCGACTTTCGGGAATGAATTTAGTAATAAATGATTTAGATATGCCGCTAATTATTAAAGTGGCATCAATTCCAAAAGAGCGTATTCAGGTTTATTTTATTGATAATGATGAATATTTTAAACGTAAAGCTACTTTTGCAGACGAAAACGGTGTTTTGTTTCCAGATAATGACGAGCGAGCTATTTTCTTTGCAAAAGGAGTGGTAGAAACCGTAAAAAAATTGAATTGGGTTCCCGATATTATTCATGTACACGGCTGGATGGCTGCTTTGCTTCCAATTTATTTGAAACATTATTATAAAGATGAGGCTTTGTTTGCTGAAACCAAGATTGTAACCTCTGTCTATAATCAATCTTTTGACGTAGCCTTAAATTTAGAATTAATCAATAAAATAAAATACGATGGCATACCTCAAAATGCTATTGCTGAATTAGAATCACCAACTTACGAAAATATTATTAAAGCATCTGTAAACCATTCTGACGCTGTTATTATAGCTTCAGAAAGTGTTTCTTCCAATTTAACAAAATTTATAGAGTCTTCAGGAAAACCTTTTTTACCTTTCGTGCCGAAAGATAATTTTGCAGAAGTGTATACTAATTTCTACAAAAACGAAGTACTATAATTTTAATTTTTTAATTTTAAACATGAATAACAAATCATTTTTTAAATCCTTTTTAGTAGTTGTAGCATCAATAGCGCTATTCGCTTCTTGCGACAAAGATTTTAACCAAATTGGATCTGATATTATTGATGATGGCCATTTTGGCTTTTTGCAATATAACGATGCAAGCGTAGTCGCTTTTAATCAAGGCGTTGGCGTTGTTCAAACCAATAATTTGCCAATAAATTCATTAGGGATTTATGACAATCCAATTTTTGGAAAAACCAAAGCTAATTTTGTAACACAATTGCAAATGGCTACAACTAATCCAACTTTTGATGTAACTTTATTTAAAAACGGTATTTTAAAATTAGACAGTGTTGTTTTAAAAGTGCCTTATTTTAGTCATATTAAAACCGCTGGTGTTCCAAATATTTACGAACTCGATTCTATTTCAGGTAACGCACCTATTAACCTCAAAGTGTATGAAAATGGTTATTATTTATCTGATTTAGAAGCGCCAACTTTTCAAGATTATCAAAAATATTTCAACAATCAAGATGGTCTTTTTAATGGAAACAAAGGAAGTGTTATTTTAAATGATTCTATAATTACTGCAGAAAACACTTCATTTGTATTTAGCGCTAAAGAATATAAAACATACAAGCGAGATAACCTTTTGGCGATGGCTAAAAATGATGATAATGTTGAATCTAGAACTTCTCCAAGAATGGCTTTAAAATTGAACAAAACATTCTTTGAAAATAAAATATTAAATGCGCCAGCTGGAAAATTATCAAACAACACTAATTTTAAAGATTATTTCAGAGGATTGTATTTTCAAGTAGCTGATGATAATAATGGAAGCATGATGAAAATGGATTTTTCTAAAGGTAACGTAACCCTTTAT
>CAIRNC010000525.1 GCA_903879875.1 uncultured Bacteroidota bacterium | reverse complement strand
TCTAATATTGATTTAAGGTTGTAATTACTTCAGTCACTTCTTCCATAGTCATTACTGGACTCATGGGCAAACTTAGTACTTTTTGATGAATTTTCTCTGTAATTGGAAATGACAATGAATTCCATTCTGAAAGTGCTTTTTGATGATGTGGCGCTATCGGATAGTGTATGACGGTTTGAATACCTTTGGAAAGTAAATATTCCTGCAACTGCGAGCGATTTTCAGTTCGTATAACAAATACATGAAACACATGATTGTTAGAAAAATCCCAGTAAGGCAAAGTTATTTTATCGTTTTTAATTTCAGAAAGATACCGCTTGGCAATTGTTCTACGTTGTTCATTTTCAGCGTCTAATTGAGGTAATTTTACATTCAAAAAAGCAGCTTGTAATTCGTCTAAACGAGAGTTTATGCCTATGTAATCATTATGATATTTTGCTTCAGAACCATAATTTCGAAGGGATTGAATGGTTTTTGCCAAAGTATCATCATTGGTCACTACTGCTCCCGCATCGCCCAATGCGCCTAAATTTTTACTTGGATAAAAACTATAAGCTACGCTTGATTGCTGATTTTTGATTTTTGATTTTTGAACGCAAACTGCGCCATGAGACTGTGCAGCATCTTCAATTACTAGTAAATTAAATTGTTGTGCAATTTCGTTTATTCGTTGCATTTCTGCCAGTTGACCATAAAGATGAACGGCTAGAATAGCCTTAGTTTTTGTTGTAATTTTTTCTGTAATTAAATTTGGATTGATGTTGTAAGTATCCAATTTGGGTTCTACTAAAACAGGCACTAAATCAGCTTGTAAAACAGCTAAAATAGAAGCAATATAGGTATTGGCAGGCACAATTACTTCATCTCCTTTTTGCAATTTCCCCAATTGAATGTAGGCTTTGAAAATTAACACTAAAGCATCCAATCCATTACCAACTCCGATGCAATGCTTGTAACCAGTATATTGGGCAAAGTTACTTTCAAATGTTTGGACTTCATTTCCTAAAATATACCAGCCTTTATGAAGCATTTCTTCCAATTTTAATTGAAAAGCATCTTCATAAGGTTGATTGATTTTTTGTAAGTCTAGAAATTTTATCATTTGTTTTGAAATTGTTTTGTGACTTTTGTGTCTTCTTTGTGATTTTTGTGATTTTTGTGTAAAAATTACGATACATTAATTGAATTACTCTTTAATTTTTCTTTTAATCTCAATTACAAAGTTATCAGAGGTATCTTTTTTATCTTTCGGTTGAAAATCTTTTAAATTATCCATCAACTGTAATAATTTGCAAAAACGCTCCGATTTTGACAATTTAAAAAAGGCTTCTTGTTGTGTTTTATTACTTTCTTCTTTGGTTTGATATTTTATTTCCATCGAAATTAAATTAAAATGTTATCTAATAAATAATAATTTTCGGTTTCCACCTCATAAAAATTTTGAAGTAAAACGTTTGTACCAAAAGTTTCTTTCCAAAAAAACAAACCTTCATTTAAGTTTCTACCATTATTTTCATTTGAAATACCAAAATCAAAATACTTTTTATCTTTAAAAACGGTTGTTATTAAATAATGGTATAAAAAGTCCAAAGAACCCAATTCATTTTTCTCCATTTGACCTGATATATACTGTGGATGTGACACATTTTTGGAAACAAATATTGTTGTACCCGCTACCAATTTATCTCGAAAATAAACATTAAAATGGCGAATATTATTTGGAAATAACTTTTGTAATTTTTCGATTTCAGGCAAACTATGCACTGGACGAACTTGATGTTTACGTTCTAAATTTGGAATTAAGATTTCTTCCCAAAATGGTTTTAAATTCGTTTCCTCTTTAATAACAAGTCCATTATTAATTCCTCTTCGGATGCATTGTTTTCTTTCTTTTGAAAATTTATACTCTTTTTGCAGATTTAAAACCGACATTGTATCTCTTCTAAAAAGTTTGGCTTCGGTTAAAAATAAAGCATAATTAACTTCTTCTGAAGGAACATCATTGTAAATTGAAGGAATAATTTTCAATTGAAGTGAATCAATTTTGTTGTTAAATAAAAAAAGTAAAACACTTCTAAATAGTAATAATATAGTTGGTAATTTTAATTTTTCACCATAAACCAATCCTCCATAAGTCAAACCTTGATGGGAATAGACAGTGTTTTCTACTCTATTTGCTGGCAATACAGCTACTAATTTTTTTTCGTCAAAAACCAATAATGAATAGTCTTGAAACCTATTGCTGTGGTACTCCATGAAGTTGCGATGGAATAGAAATGTAGCGTTTTTGGCCGTACTTATAAAAGTATTCCAAACGTCAAAATCTTGGGTTTCATAAAGTCGAACGTTATAATTTTTCATGCTAGTATTTAAACTTTGGAAAATTACTGCTTTTTTTTGTTACTACAAGAATCGCATACTCAATATTTGACATTTTCAAAAAAACAGCTCTTTTTATAAATATTTTGTATCTTTATTGATTCATTAATGAAATCCGATTCAAGTGAAACTAAATATAGTCGCTTTTTATTGCCTTGTAATGTTGTTTTTTTTCTGTTCTGGTTTTGGACAGAACATTTCACTATTGCACCAATTCAACGGAAGATATGATTTTACAATGATTGGTAACACGCTCAATCCAAACGAAAATAATACTTCTACAGATTGTTTTATGTATACTTCGGCTTCGGCTAATTTAAATTTAGATCCGAATGATATTGTGGAAAAAGCCTATTTATATTGGGCTGGATCTGGAACAGGGGATTTTAATGTAAAACTTAATGGCATTGACATAGTTGCTCAACGCACTTTTGGATTGGTGCAACTCAATTGGAATTTACCCGCCTTCAGTGCTTTTGCTGACATAACAACAATGATTCAAAACACAAGTAATGGCACTTATACATTTTCAGATTTAGACTTAAATGCTGTGATTTCGGGTTCGGATTTTTGTACCAACCGAACCAATTTTGGGGGATGGGCATTGCTAATTGTTTATAAAAATAGTACCCTTCCTCTTAATCAAGTCAATGTTTATGATGGACTGCAAGGTGTGCCAAACGCAATCAATATTACACTTAGTAGTTTAAATGTTGTTGATAATGTAGGCGCAAAAATAGGTTTCATTGCTTGGGAAGGAGATAGCGTTTTATCAACAGAATCACTGATCTTTAATGGAAATGTATTGAGTAATGCACAAAACCCTCCAAATAATGCTTTCAACGGCACCAATTCTTTTACAGCCGCAACTGATTTATTCAACATGGATTTGGATGTATATGACATTCAGAACAACATTCAAGTTGGTGACCAAACGGCACAGATTCAGTTGACTTCTTCTCAAGATTTTGTAATGGTCAATACTGTAGTTACTAAATTAAACAGTCAGGTACCCGATGCTGTGATTGCTATTGACCATGTAGAACAAACCTGTGATTCAAGAACGATTGTAGTGGATTATACAGTTTCTAATTTAGCTATTGCAACCAATCCGTTAGCTGCTAATGTGCCTATTGCTATTTTTGCCGATGGTATATATGTACAATCTACGACTATTTTGGCAGCAATTACTATTGGTGGAAGCGAAAGCAACACAATTACATTACTAATCCCGAGTAATGTGCCTGATACTTTCACATTAAAATTTATAGTTGATAGCACAGCAACGGGCGCTGGTACAGTTGCCGAAATTAACGAAAATAACAACGAAGACTCATTAAATATTTCGCTTTGGATTGCGCCAGTAATTAATTCATTAGCCGATTTAACCTCTTGTAACGAAGGTTTTGGTAAAGCTACCTTTG
>CAIRNC010000524.1 GCA_903879875.1 uncultured Bacteroidota bacterium | reverse complement strand
ATTGAATTCCTTTTTTGTAATTTAAAAATTACAGAAATAAGCTAAGCAAATTATATCAGTTTAGGAGTTATTATTTAATTTTTAAATTTAAAATATTTTTTGAAGAACAACTTTTTAACCAACAAATGTATCGTCTTTAAAACCTATCAGATACAGCTTGTCCTTGGCTCTAGTAATTGCGGTGTAAAGCCATCGAATGTAATCGCGATCGACTCCGTTTGGCAAATAAGGTTGTTCTACAAAAACGGTGTTCCATTGTCCACCTTGCGATTTGTGACAAGTGATGGCATAAGAAAATTTTACTTGCAAAGCGTTGAAATATTCGTTTGCTTTTACTTTTTGAAACTTGCGGTATTTTGAGGTTTCCGATTCGTAATCTTTCATCACTTCTTCATACAATTTGTTGGATTCCTCATAGGTTAACGAGGGCGATTCGCTTGTAATGGTATCCATCAACAGTACGGTTTCAAAAGGTTTTTGGTTCGGATAATCCACCATTCTTATTTTTACTTTGGCAAATTTAAACCCGTATAATTCTTGAATTTTGAAAATTTCTAAGACTTCAATAATATCGCCATTAGCAATAAAACCAGCTTCGTCGGTTTCTTTGAGCCAGAAATAATTATTTTTGACTACCATCAAGAAATCGCCACTCGAAAGTTCGCTTTCTTTGTCTAGAATTTTAGTTCTAATTTGTTGGTTGTATTGATTGGCTCTTTTGTTGGAGCGTACGATGAAAGCCGTATCTTCAATGCTGTAATTGCTGTATGCCGAGTTGATAGCGTCTTGAATATCATAACCATCGGTAAGCCGAACAATGTCTTTAAACCCTTTTAACTGAAATTGAAAATCGGTGATAAAGGAGGCTTTCAAGACTTCTCGAAGTTCGGTAGCATTGTATAAGATTCCTGAATTTTCTTCTTGTCGCATGACTTCGTCAAACTCGATATGTTTAACCTCTTTGTCATAATTCATAGCCAACGAATCGATGTTTAAAGCAGGAGATATGTCTAAATTTACAGGTGGGAGTTGAGCCGTATCGCCCAAAAAAATTATTTTACAATTGCTTCCGGAATACACGTACGAAATTAAATCATCTAACAACGACCCATTTTCATACATTTTAGAATCGGAATTTGTATCCGAAATCATGGACGATTCATCCACTATGAACAACGTATTTTTATGTTTGTTTTGTTGCAAAACAAAACTTACTCCGCTACCTGAACCTTTTTTTGGAAAATAGATTTTTTTGTGAATCGTAAAAGCGGCTTTGTGCGAATAGTTAGCAATCACTTTGGCAGCACGTCCTGTAGGTGCTAACAGCACATATTTTTTATTGATTTCAGAAAGATGATTTACAATGATAGAAATTACGGTAGTTTTTCCAGTTCCTGCATACCCTTTTAAAACAAAAATTTCATTATCGTTTGTATTCGTAATAAATTCGGCAATTTGTTGAAAAAAAATGCCTTGTTTTACCGTTGGAATAAAAGGGAAATTTTTACTTAAAATAGAATAAAACAGTTTGGAACTCATTACTAGAAATATTTAACGCAAAGTACGAATTGTTATTTTGAACAATTACAAAAAATGCATTTTAATTTTTAATAGTTTAAAAATCTTACTGAATACAAATCGTTTTTAATATCACATTGAAACAGTAAAAGAAGTGTTTATAAAAAAACTAAAAAAAACTTCCGTAAAAAGTATGTTTTGTCCGACAAAAATGTATATTTGTCTCAAATCCCCCATCTTTTTTATTAGATCAAATAGGGTTTATTGTTATTGGCTTGTTCTGTAATAATAAAAATATTTTAATTTTTATAAGATGAAGTTTGTATATTTTATTGTTTTCAATTTAATGTTAACCTCTATAGGTTATGGACAACTATCGGCTTTTTCAATTCAAGTTGCAACAACAAATGAAACTTGTAAACAAAATGGAACGGCTATCATAACGGCAACAAATACTACTTCTGGCTCCCAACTTCTTTATAGTTTGTATAGTTTACCCAATATTTCTTCTCCAATAAGTTCTACATCACAAAATATTTTAAGTGGATTAGTTGCAGGAAATTATAGAGTAATTGTTACGCAAACTTTAGGAACCCTTACCAATACACAGCAACAAGATTTTAGTATTGTTGATCAAGTAATACCATTGTCTTTTTCAATTACTCCATCAAGCACTTCGAATTGCGACACTACCGGTAATATAACAGTTAATACTATTACTGGTTCTGGACCATTTAAGTATGAAATAATTTTAGGACCACTAACTTTTCCGCCACAACAGTCCAATCAATTTACGGGCTTGCCAAACGGATTTTATAGAATTAGAGTCATTGATTCCTGTGGTGCAGCAACTGTTTTGGATTATACATTGGCAGTAGGTTCTCCAATATTAAGCATTTCGTTTAGTGGTTCAGTCGTTTCAAGCACCTGTACAACTATAGATATTTTAAATGCTTTAATGCCACCAACAGGTACAACTATGGTTTATCCTTTAAGTGTTGTTTATACTATTCACCCTCCAACAGGACCTGATCAGATTATTACGCAAAATTATACAACTGGACCTCCAGATGCATTGCCCTTACCCTTGACTTTACCTCTTTTTTTGAATGCTATATATACGTATGATATTGTTGTAACCGATAGTTGTAATCATCAATTTCCGAGTTCAGGCACGATTGATCCAAATCCAACAGCTTCATTATCAGGCACACCTGATCCTTGCGGGAGAGAGTTTCTAAAACTAGCGGTTACTCATTTTACACCTCCTTTTACGGTTAATTTCACCGCTGCACCAACTGGATTTAATCCATTATCATATAACACTGCATATCCTGGGCCGTTTACACAAGCTGCAATTGATTTTGGTTCTTTAACCAATACCGTTCCTTTTGGAAATTATACAGTTGAAATTACCGACAATTGTGGTAGAACTGCAACTGCTTCATATAATATAGTAGATATTCCATTAGTACCTATTCCAGTTCATGGACATGCTACGTGCGTTAATGCTTTTGGCACAATTAAAATTACCATTCCAAAGAATAGAAAAATGGTTTCGGCAATTATTATTTCTACAACATCTACCTATACTCCAATACCCAATAATGTGTCCTCTTTTATAAGTGTTAATGGAGTATTAATCATTCCGAATTTACCCATCGGAGAATATCATTTTGATTTAGTGGACGAATGTGGTAGCCATTACAATGATTTCAAAGCATTTGTATATGCTTTTGTTCCTCAAGGTTTGATAGCAACCCCACAAGCCAATTGTACCCCTGGTATTGGGAGTATGAAAGTTTCCTCTGGAAATGGAGCTTTAACTTCAATATTTATTACGACTGCACCAGCAACTTTTACGCAAACTTTGCCTTTTGATGCGTCATCAAATATAGTAGCAGGCGTTTTTAATATGAATAATTTACCCGAAGGACCCTATGCCTTTTCAGCTACCGATGCTTGTGGTATTACAAATACGATTAGCAAAAGTATCGTTTCTTACAATCCAGGAATAAATAATTTTACGGTAGTTCGCGGTTGTGGTTCGTTTACATTAGCGGTTAATGATCATAGTAATTTAATTGGAAGTTCCTATTGGTTTCAAAAACAACTTAATACAACTACAAACACATGGGGACATCCGGATACCAGCGTTTCTTATGTAAGCGGCACAACACCTGATGCTACTAATTCTATAAGTTTATCCAATAATACGACGCTTACAAATATTACTCATACAGGTAACTTTAGAATTATTAAAATTATAAAAATACAAGGTTTGCCAGATTGTTTAGAAATTTACGATTCCTTTTCTTTTTCCGGGGATTTAGATATACTTGGTGTTTACAGTTTGGATTGTGTTACGGGCTCAGGTCCTTCAAGTGTTTATATTGATGTGCAAGGGGTACCTCCCTATTTATTTAGAATAATAGAAAAAAACAATGTTCCTTTGACACCCTTTATTGAAAATGGTAATAGTAATATATTTTCAAATCTTACACCTGCTTTGTACGTTTTTGAAGTAGAAGACAGTTGTGGAAGAAAAATTCCAGTTCATGTTAATGCCTCAACATTATTACCTCTAGTCCATGCTGCAACTCCTGTACCAAACGAAGTATTACATTGCAGCAGTACAAGCGCTACCACTGATGTTTTTGATTTAACTGCTTTTGAACCCACTATTTTAGCCTATCAAGCTCCAGGAAATTATACGGTTACTTATTATACTTCGCCAACCGATGCCGACGCTGGAACCAACTTCATTACAAATCCAACAGCATATACCAATTCCACAAGTCCGCAAACCATTTATGTACGTGTTGAACACAAAACCATACATATTTGCTATGACCTTACCAGTTTAACAATAACGGTTGGTGCAGTTCCATCCTTGTTAGCTACAAGTACTTTTTTATGCAAAGGTGATGCCACAACTATATCTGCCGATAGTGGATATGATGTTTACACTTGGTCAACAGGAGCCACAACACAGTCCATACTAGTAAATACACCTAACATATATACCGTTGAAGTAAAAAAGAAATACGGTACTTTGTTTTGTCAGGCTACAACTACTATAACAGTAAATCCTTCTAGTGCGGCTGTTAATCCACATTTTACTGTTGAAGATTGGACAGAAAACGAAAATAGTATAACCGTCCATGCCGATGGAAGTGGTGATTATGAATATTCTTTGGATGACATTACCTACCAAGACTCGTCTGTTTTTGCAAATTTAGTGCCTGGTATTTATAATGTTTTTATTAAGGATAAGAACGGTTGTGGCAAAATTAATAAAGAAGTTGTAGTTTTTTATTATCCTAACTTTTTTACACCCAACAATGATGGTGATAATGATTTTTGGCAGATTCCTTACGCTGTATATGAACCAGGAATGCGCATTTATATTTTTGATCGATTCGGAAAATTAATGGCTGGAATTGACCCAAGAGGACCTGGATGGGACGGCAACTACAATGGCTATCAAGCACCTTCCACCGATTATTGGTTTGTTGTAGAGCGCATCAATGGCAAAGTGTACAGAGGGCATTTTGCTATGAAACGGTAAATTTAACTTCGATTAAACTTGTTGTAAAATTTAATTCCTTGATAAATGCCTAATCCAATAAAAACCATTGGAATGATACATTTTATTAGATATTTTGACAAAAAATCAATTTGAAGGGAAAGGTAATTCAAACTTAAAATCAAAGCCATCATTCCTAAAAAGGTGCCTAAAACAGTACCCAAAACATAGAAATATTTTCTAGAATTTGATGTTTCTATAAAATTACCATTCAATAAATACAGATTCCAACTTAACCAAAAGGGAATTTGAATGAAATTGGTACAACTTAAAAGTACTCCTGCAATGAAAAAATTTTGTGAAATAGTTGAAAAAATAGTTTTATTAATAGATTCCGAATTACCACTTGAGTAAAAAATATAAGCCAAAATAAACATAAAAAGCACTGAAAAACCTTCTATAAATTGGAGTAATTTTTTGTTGTTAGTTAAATTTTCGGCAAAAAGTAGCGTGAAATAAATCACAAAAAATTCAATAGAAATAACCCCTAACAAATAAAAAACCGTTTGGTCTAGCCCCCTTTGTTTGTATATTTCAAAGCCTACAACATTAAGATAGCCCAAAGGAATGGAGCCAATAAAACTGACTAAAAAACCAACGAATATGTTTTTAAGAATTTTCATTAAAAATGAACAATTTTTTTACATTGTAAATTGTGCAAGCGGTATTCCTTCATACCTTCTTTGTGTGAAAGATAAGGTACACCCAATTTATGATTGGCGATACTAATTTTATACATATAAGAAATATGCCGAGCCAATGTTGCCCAAGCGAAAAAGATAGAATGTTTTGGATCATAAATATGGGTTGGTTCGCTAGCAGCTCCGTTTAATTCTACTATTTGAAAGTTTTTCCCCTCTTCTAATTCTTCTATAGAACGATACATCACATCTAGCCTTCCAAAATAAAACCCTGGAATTTGAAGACACATTTCATTAATCGTATGGGTTAGTTTTTGGGTTATCCAATGACTTCCATTAATAAATTTAGCACCTCTAATGTGGTTGCCATAAGGCACAAGATTTCTTTTTTCATCCAAAGGTAACACCTCATTTAGTTGTAATCCAAATTCCTTTTTCAAGGTTTGCAATTGCATTTCGTACCTTGGATTTTTCTTTACTAAATCTTCAATCGTTGAAGTGCCATTTCCTGTTACAATAAGAAATTCTTTGGCAACAATTCCTGTAATTCTGCCTTCTTTTTCATGTGGAAATCGAACATAAAAGATTCCGATTTCCTGTTCATAAGTAATCAAATCTTGAATTAGAAAATCAAAATTGGCTTTTTCGACATATTTTTTTAATTCTTCAGTGTTGTGGATTTTTTTAACAGCCGAACCTCTTAAACCAATATCTGGTTTCGCAATTAAAGGGTAATTTATGTCTGATTTTTCGATAATTGCTACCACTTCTTTCAATGGAGTTCCTTCCAAGATGAGTTCAGTTTTTGGAAAATACTGCTGTGGAATCAGATTGTAAATCTCTTTTTTAGATTCCATAATGAAGCCCCCATTTTTGATTGTGGGATTACACGCATTAAAGAAAAAAATCGTTTTTGCTCTAATGGCATAATACGACCACAAAAAATATATTGGTATATAAACCACCCAAAACGGCCAATATTCCCAATGAAAAAGTTTATGAAAAAATAGTTTAACGTTAATAGTTTCAGATTTCAATAGTGATCACTTAAAGGATTAGAAAGGTTGTTTCAAAAGACAAATTTGTAATTAAATCATGATGAGCTACCTCAGCTTTATTCTTTTCGAAGATAGCTTGTGTAATACTCAATGTTTTCATTTCTTCGTTTCGGTTAATGACCAAGCCATTTTCTAAATTTTCTTTTTCGGTATTCCGATGAAAATGAAACATTTCGATTGCTGAGGGAAAAGTTATTTTTTCCAAAAAAGAATAAAACCATTCGGATCGCTTTTCGCAAATTTCTTTTGAATACAAAGTTGCTGATGACCAAACATGATTTTTACATTCGTTTAAAACTAGCGTTTCTTTCTGATTTCCGTTCCAACGCAATTGAAAAAGTTGACTGTTTTGAAATAAAACTAATGTAAAAGGTTCAATTTTTTCTAAATCAATTTCGTTCCAAAAATCCTTTGGAGACACACTACTAATGATATCTAAAACAATTAATCCTCGGCTTTTTCGATAAGGCAGAAGTACTTTGTGTTTTTCGTCAGCACCATTCAACAAAACAAGCACATTTGCATTTTCATCAACAGCAAACCATGTTCCGCCCGCTTTTGGATCTTTTGGGAATAGAATATTTTTGTTGTTTATACAGTAATTTCGAGGTTCAACAGCACTTTTACGAAGTACTTTTTCATCACGATTGGAAGTGATTATTGTTTTTCCGTTTGAATAGACAAAACTTACTGTGCACATTGTTTTCTGTATTCGATAGTGGAACGGGCAACGCCAAAAGTATCGCTTAATTGTAAATGCTTGTATTCTAAAACGGCTACTTTTATCAATGCTTGGTGATGAATGCAATGTTCTAAATTATAGAGCAATTCCCGATGATAATTGCTATTGGTAAGCACTTCATTACCATCAATAAAATGCTTTAATTGCAAGTCCTTATTCGGTTTATTCAATAAATTTGATGCTTTCATTATTGCTTGACTAGCAAAATCTTTGTCGGTTTGCATTTGATAATCTCTTTTTCTAATATCATAATTGATTATCCCATTTTCATAATGATTTTCCAAACATTGAAACAACTCTATAATGTGACGTGTATGTTCTCCGATGGTTGCATTACTCAAATACAAACAAGGTTTTGTGTATTCTGTGTTTGACAATTGAGATAACAAGACTATCAATTCATCTAAATTTTGATTTATAGCATTTACAAGCATTAGATTTTGAATTTTAATAAGTTAGGAATTTCTTTTCTATTCTGAAAAAATAATAATGCACAACAAATAAAAGTAATTATTGCTAAAATAAAAAGCGTTCCTCCATCATTTTGCACTTCAACGCCTAAAAATAGCAAATGTGAAAGTATTGCTCCAGCCATTACGCCCATGCCTGTAATCGCACCTAGTAGTGTAGTTCTTGGAATTAATAATAATATTGAAGCAATTAATTCAGCTATGCCGGAGCCAATTCGACCGTAAGGTTCTATGCCTAAAGTCGAAAAAATAAAGACACTTTCAGGCGCTGCAGTAAATTTAAAGTATAAAGTTTGTAGTAAAATTGCTGCCGCCGCAATTCGTAAAATCCAAGTTAGTATTTTCATTGTTTAAAATATTAATTAACTATTTTTTTCCAATTTGCGTCTGCCTTTTTCTTTAAATTGGGTTCGTCTTTGTTCCAAGATTTTAAAGTATTATTGAAGTAGGCGTTGTAAAAAACATACAATTTTCCATCAACTATTTTAAACGTTTCTGGATCAATTTCTACTTTTTCGGCAGCACTTCCCATAGCATAAGCACACCAACCGCCATATTGAGGTTCGTAACTCGCAGGACTTTTTATAAAAGCATCTTTGTTAGCTTGAGTTGAAAAATAATAAATCACACCTTCAAAAGTTGTGGCTAAATTGGATTTTCCTTTTACGGCTTTTTTCTGCAAAAAATAAGCTACAGGGTCGTATCCTTGAATGGCTACTTTGTTTTCTAAATTGAATTCTTTAGTTCTTTTTGCCGCTGTTTGTGCAAAACTTATTGTTGATGATAATACAACGAATAAGATTAAAATTGATTTTTTCATAATGTTTCTTTTTGGTGAGACAAAAGTAACTTACAATGAAAAACAGAAATGTCGGGTAGTTTACATTTGGATAAAAATTATACTACAATTTAGAAATATCGTCAATTAGAATCTCTTTTCTCGAATAATAAATGAGGTTTTTTTCTTCTAATTCATTCAACAATAAAGTGGCGGTTTGCCTTGAAGTACAAATAATTTGAGCAATATCGGTTTGGGTCAAATAATTGTCAATCGTATATTTATTTCCCTCTTGTTTGCCTTCTCGAATGGCCCATTCTTTCAGGAAGGAAACCAATCGGGTCTTGGCATCTTTAGAAACCAAATTGGAGTAATTGTTTTTAAAGCGTTTCATTTTCAATCCTACAAATTTGGTGTAGGACAAAGCTAAACTTGGGTTTTTGACCAATAAATCCTCGAAATCTGACAATAAGAAACTACAAATAGATACTTCTTCGGTCAAGGCTTTTGCATATTCATTAACGTCTGAATCTTTTTCTAAAGCCAATTCACCAAACAAATCACCTTTTTGAAGAATTTCTTTGATGGTTTCATTTCCGTCTTCGTCAATCGAAACTATTTTGATATTTCCTTTTTTTAATAAAAAAATACGAGGCACATCTGATGACGAGAAATAAATTACATCACCTTTTTTTGCTTTTTTAAATCCTACAATAATACACAATTGCTTGATTTGCGACATGCTTAATGTCCAAAACAGCTTGTGATCTCTTAGGTACCAATATTTTAATTCTTCGTACATGCTGTAAAAATAATGAAAAAACCTTCCATTACTGAAAGGTTCTAATTAAATTTTAATTTGTAAATAATTATAAAAGTGATTGAATATTCAAACTTTTCCAAATTCGTTTTGCGATTTTAAAATACTTGAAAGTGTTTCATTACCTACCACCAACAACCTACTCCCTACCCCCTACTTATACAAATCCATCAACACTTTTTCGGGCGTATAAGGCGCATTAATGGCTAAATCTGCCTTGGGATTAAAGGCTTTGATTGCTGAACGAATGGCAAAATAAGCGCCCAAACCATACATCAATGGGGGTTCGCCTACGGCTTTTGATTTCAAGATGGCCAATTCGTGACCTTCGGTTTCCAAATGTTTGATATTGATTTCTTTTGGTGCCGAATAAATATCGGGCACTTTATAGGTGGAGAGCGCATTGGATACCAAGCGTCCTTGTTCGTTATACACAATTTCTTCGAGCGTCATCCAGCCCATGCCTTGCACCAAAGCGCCTTCAATTTGTCCGTTGTCTATCGTGGGGTTCATGCTTTTGCCAAAGTCGTGCACAATGTTGACGCTATCAAAACTGTAGGTTCCTTTCAAACAGTCCACCGTAACTTCATGGATAGAGGTGCCGTAAACATGATAGGCAAACGGATGTCCTTTCTCTTTTGATTTATCGTAATGAATGGTTGGCGTAGCATAATGAGCGTTTTCACTCAAAGCGACTCTTTGCGTAAAAGCCTTCATAATTAAATCTTGCCAAGTGATTTCGGTTTTGGTGTCGTTGGCAAAAACCATTTCGTCTTTCAATTCAATAGTTTGATCTACAAATTCTTTTTGAGCGACATTTTTAAGTCGTTCTAATAATGCTACACAGGCCATTTGTAAAGCCTTTCCGTTCAAATCGGCACCAGCACTAGCAGCCGTTGGTGAGGTGTTAGCCACTCGCAGCGTATTGGTCGATTCGATTCTCACGCGAGCAGGTGGAATCCCTAACGTTTGCGTGACAACTTGCACCATTTTCGTATTAACCCCTTGTCCCATTTCTACAGCACCTGTGCTCACCACCACACTTCCGTCGTGATAAATGTGCACCAAAGCACGCGCGTGATTCATCATCGTATTGGTAAACGAAATTCCGAAACAGATGGGTTGTACCGCTAATCCTTTTTTGAAACGAGTATTGGTTTTATTAAAGTTTTCCACTTTCTCTCTTTGTGCTTCATAATTATAATTTTCCATACAAGCATTCCAAGTGGCATGGGCTTGGGTTTGGTCTAATATCTGACCGTAGGACAATTCATTGCCATCGACAACCAAGTTTGTTTTTTGTATCAAAGCGGGGCTTACGCCTAATGCTTCAGCCGCTTTTACAATAGCTGCTTCGATGACAAATTTCCCTTGAGGGCCACCAAATCCTCGGAAAGCCGTGTTGGGCGGTAAATTGGTTTTGCAACTGAAGGCTTTCGCAAAAACATTCGGAATATAATAGGCATTGGTCGAATGAAATAGAGTGCGTTCCATCACTGCTGGCGATAAATCGGCGGCGGCTCCTGCGTTTTGATAATGGGTTACTTCGTAAGCTAAAATTTTTAAATCCTTGCTCAAACCAATTTTATAATCGGCAGAATAGGGATGTCTTTTTCCTGTCATCCGCATATCGTCCATGCGGTGCAAAGCCATTTTTACAGGCTTATGCAAAATTTGACAAGCCAAAGCTACCATCACTGCCCAAGGTGTTGCTTGGTCTTCTTTGCCTCCAAAACCTCCGCCCAAACGAACGGTATCAATTTCGATTTTGTGCATCGGAATACCCAAAACTCTCGAAACCATTCGCTGTACAGCCGTTGGTCCTTGAGTAGAAGAAGATACAACAATGCTTCCGTCTTCTTTCGGACGGGCATAAGCGCCTTGGGTTTCTATATATAAATGTTCTTGTCCGTTCACATCGGTGTTGCCTTCAAAAACATGAGCACATTTTTCCCAAGTTTCGGTTGTATTGCCAAGGGTAAATGACCTTGGTGGCATGATGAGTTTGTTTTGTGCGTGCGCTTCTCTGGCATTGGTTATGATGGGCAACTCTTCATAAGTAACTTGAATCAACTTAGCGGCTTGTCGGCAATGGTGCTCGGATGTGCCAATGATTAACGCGATAACTTGTCCTCTAAAATGGACTTCGTCCTCGGCAAATAAAGGTTCGTCGGGCAGAATGCCGCCTATTTGATTCTCACCTGGAATATCTTTGGCCGTTATAATGCGAACAATTCCCACTCGATGTATGGCCTGAGTATAATCGATAGCGGTAATTTTGGCATGTGCTACCGAAGCATCAAACGGAAGGGCATAAAGTGTGCCTTGCAATTCCTGAATATCATCCAAATAAATGGATTTCCCTTTTACGTGATTGTGTGCGTCTATGTTAATCATATTTGTTTTATTGTTTCTAGCATTTTTGCTGTACTATTCTAATTATTTAATGACTATCGTTTTTTTTTATTAAACCAATTGGGTTTCTGAACTTCTATTTAGCTTCTCGCTGTGTGCGGGAAGGTTTCGGACACTCCCGATGGCTTTTCGCTATGGGCGGGAAGGTTTCGGACGCTCCCGACGGCTTCTCGCTATGTGCGGGAAGGTTTCGGACACTCCCGACGGCTTCTCGCTGTGTGCGGGAAGGTTTCGGACGCTCCCGACGGCTTCTCACTTTGTGCGGGAAGGTTTCGGACGCTCCCGACGGCTTCTCACTTTGTGCGGGGAAATTGAACGCTACTTTAAATTTCCCGCGTTACAAACGCTACTTTTATCTTTTAAATTTAAGTAGGCACTCGTTACAAACGAGCACCAGTTGGGGGTAATCACGATGCAAATAAAAGAAATTTTACAAACTACTTACTTCCCATCATAAGTAATAGTCCAGTTCATATTCTCCAAATCCTTTAACGTTAAATCATAGCGTTTTAGAACCAAATTATTTGTTTTGATATAATCCCAACCTTGCGTTTCTAATGTTGAACCATCAAAAACATAAACCATCATTATGCCAGATTTTATGTTTGAATATATCGCTTCATGACAATTGCCAGAAGTAGGAAGTACATTTTTTGACGCTTCATTTGCACTTACTTTTGTGTCATATGAATTATTTAAAGGATTCGAGTTGTACTTGTAGTCTTCAATGTTAGGATATTCCCCACTACCAACAACGTATATCGTTTTATTGGTTTTATTTACAAAAGTTATAATTTTGTGACAACTATTGGTGTTGGTAGCGTTACAAGAAATTAATAGAATGGATATGTTTAGAAATACAAAGATTTTTTTCATAACAGTTTTATTTATAGGTTAATTGACGAAGTTTAAAATTAAGAAAATAGTTGTGCGCTAAAACCCTCCTCTAGTGCTCGTTTGTAACGATTACCTACTTTCTTTTGAAACCGAGAACAGAGCGTTTGCAACGCGGATTCTATTACCATAGTGGTTCAACATTTATATTCCCTTTTACGTGATTGTGTGCGTCGCTATTACTCATATCAAATCATTAATTTTAATTGCATCTGGAAATAAAGCGATGAAGTGGGCAAAAAACAATTGGCGCGCCAAGAGTCTTTTATACGCCACCGTGCCTCGGGCATCGCTAATGGGTGCTAATT
>CAIRNC010000523.1 GCA_903879875.1 uncultured Bacteroidota bacterium | reverse complement strand
GTTTTGAAACTCCACCCAATCCACATCGGCACTGCTCAACCCCGGTTGGTTGGTTCTATAATCGTGCACTTTGTTTACAATGAGTTTGTTTTGTTCGTTGATGCTTCCGTATTTCTTACGTTCATCAGGCGATAGGTTTTTAAATTTTACTGCTAATGCAGTTTCCAGAGCGTTTAGGGCTGCGGTGGCGGCTGTTTTTTCAGCGGCGGTGTAATGATTGTTGTTTAAATTGTCAAACGGCATAATAAATAAGGTGTTAGGTTAAAAATTATTGTATGTTTCAAATATAATAACTTTTTTAATACGAATAACATACTTATATACTAATATATGCGCTATATGTATAAATTTAACATTTAAGGCTTTTTAATAGTGTATTCTTTTTAGGAATGATTGAAGTACTAAAAAAAGTTCAAGAAATTTATCAAAAAAATTAGTTGGATTTGAAATAATATTTTATGTTTGCGACATCATAGAATTAGTAGGTTAAATTTATGGTAGATTTGGGGCCGAAAAGGGTGGAAGCAATTCCACCCTTTTCATTTTTAAACCATTAACTATTTGTTAAATAGTTCAAAATTTTATTGTAATTAAAATAATATTTATAAGTTTGTGTAGGCATAATATTTAAAAGTTTAAATGTTAGATTGTAGTTAAAGGGGCGGAAGCAATTCCACCCCTTTTTCTTTTTAATAGCATAAGGTTTTTTCTATTTCAAAATTTTATCATAAAAAAGAAGTTGGAATTGAAATTAAAGATTAAGTTTGTGTAGTCATAAGGTTTTAAGATTAATATACTAGATTGATGTAAAAGGGGTAGAAGCAATTCTGCCCCTTTTATTTTTTAGAATCCATAATAATCGTTACTGGACCGTCATTTACAAGCGCAACTTTCATGTCGGCACCAAAAACGCCTGTTTGTACTTTCTTGCCAACTGTTGCTTCCATTTCGGTAATGAATTTTTCGTATAATGGAATGGCTATTTCTGGTCTAGCCGCTTTGATGTAGCTCGGGCGATTGCCTTTTTTGGTCGAAGCTTGTAGTGTAAATTGACTGACAATAATGATTTCGCCATCGATGTCTTTTACCGATAAATTCATCACGTCGTTTTCGTCTCCAAATATGCGCAGATTTGCAATTTTCTGACAAAGCCAATCAATATCTTCCTGTGAATCGGGTTCTTCAATACCCACTAAAACCAAAAGCCCTTGATGAATATTAGCTATGATTTTGGACTCGATGGTTACCGATGCGGAAGACACTCTTTGTATAACTGCTTTCATTTAATTATGAATTGTGAATTGTAAATTGTGAATTGTAAATTGTGAATTGTAGTTTGAATTCACAATTCATAATTATTTTTTTAAGTTTTTTTTGGTTGTGATAATTATAGATGCTAGGAGTTTATTAATTTCAACTATATCAGAATTTAAAGAATGAAATTGAGATTCATTCAAATACTCGGATTGAAACAACAATTCCAACCAATAATCACTTTCGTTAGCTTCTTTTTGAGCAATTGCAAGTTTATGAATAAAATCAGGTTTGCTTTCCGCATGCTCGGATTCTCTCACTAATGCTCCTATAGCGGTACCGCTTCTAAGTAATTGTTTGCTTAAAACAAATTCTTTCTTTTCAACACATAAAAATTGGTACAATTTTACAATTCTTAATGCAAATGCAAATGATTTTAATTTTATAATATTATCGCCCATAATTAACTATTTTAATGATGAATGATGAATGGTGAATGGTGAATTATTGTGTGAATTAATAATTCACAATTTACCATTATTTCCTCGTTTCATCACTCGCTTTTCTGTCTTCGTCATACGAATCAATGCGGTAATGTTCCTCATCGCCTTCCAAAATTTTCAGATAAGAATTGTATCTTGACCAAGCAATTTGGTCATTGTCTAAGGCTTTTTTAATTGCACAATGGGGTTCTTCTTTATGCAAACAATTATTGAATTTGCATTTGTCTTTCAACAGGAAAAATTCTGGAAAATAGCCTGAAATTTCTGCAGGTTCCATGTCAACAATTCCGAAACCTTTGATTCCTGGAGTGTCAATTATTTTTGCATCAAAGCTCAAATCATACATTTCGGCAAACGTGGTGGTGTGTTGCCCTTGTTTACTGGCTTCCGAAATGGTTTTTGTTTTTAAATGCAAACTCGGTTCCATGGCGTTAACCAAAGTGGATTTTCCTACGCCTGAATGTCCCGAAAACATGCTTACTTTGCCCACCATCATTGCTTTTAGCTCGTCAATTCCTTTGTTTTCTTTTGCAGAAACACGCAAACATTGGTAACCAATAGCTTCGTAAACGTGTTGCATGTACAACTGTTCGTCTAAAGTAATCGTGTCGAAGGTGTCGATTTTGTTAAAAACTAAAATAGTTTCAATGCCGTAAGCTTCGGCAGTAACTAAAAAACGATCTATAAAATTAAAAGTCGTTGGCGGATTATTGATGGTTATTAACAAAAAAACATAATCTACGTTAGAAGCGATAATGTGCATTTGGTGAGACAAATTCACTGATTTTCGCACAATATAATTCTTTCTTTCGTGAATGTTATGAATGCTTCCTGTAACAACATCAGAGGTTTCGTCGGGTTCATAATCCACCACATCGCCCACGGCTATTGGGTTGGTGCTTTTGATGCCTTTCATTCGGAATTTGCCTTTCATTCGGCATTCCATAAAATCACCTGCTTCCGATTTCACGGTGTACCAACTTCCGGTAGATTTATAAACGAGTCCTGTCATTAAGATTTTAGATTTCAGATTTTGCAAAGATACCTAAAAATGATTTTTGTTCTTGCTCAAATCCATCGTTATAAATAGATTGCTTTTAATTGCAAACAGTCTTTACAACTCACCTTCCCATTCTGCATAAAATTGCGACAGAAAATGTTCCATGAATTGGTGTCGTTTGGCTGCAATTTTTTTTCCGGTTTCGGTGTTCATTTTGTCTTTTAGAAGCAACAGTTTTTCATAAAAATGATTGATGGTTGGACTTGAATTATTTTTATAAACTTCTTTGCTCATGTTGGTTAATGGAGCAATATTTGGATCATAGAGCGTTCTGTTTTTAAAACCTCCATAATTGAATGTTCGGGCGATACCAATGGCTCCAATGGCGTCCAATCGATCGGCATCTTGAACAATATCTAACTCTATTGAGGTGAAGTTTTTGTCTGTATTGCCACCTTTAAAAGAAATATTTTCAATGATTTTTATAACATGAAAGATGGTTTCTTGAGCTACATTTTCGCTTTCAAGGAATGTTTGTGCCAATTTAGGACCAATAGTTTCATCGCCGTTATGAAATTTACTATCGGCAATATCATGGAGTAAAGCACCCAATTGCACCACCAAAAGTTCGCACTTTTCATCATTTGCAATCAACAAACTGTTTTTATACACCCGCTCGATATGAAACCAATCATGACCTCCTTCGGCGTTTTCTAACTTTTGTTTTACAAAAGCAATAGTTTTTATAATTAGTGCAGTTTGCTCCATTTAAAATTATTTTTTCAGAAGATTTTGTATGCCAACTCTTTAAAAAAGGGGGGTAATTTTCTCCAAAAATAAGATTTTATTTTAAAAAACAAGTCTTTAATTTAGAATTGGATGCATCTGTTGAAAATTATAATTCGTAAATATCCTTCTAATATCCTTAAATTTGCGCTACATTTATAGCTATGTTAGAAAAAGAAACAATTAATTTCGAAAAAACAGTTCTTGTGGGTATTGTTACTCAAAAACAAGATGAAGAAAAATTGACAGAATACCTGGATGAGTTGGAGTTTTTGACTTTTACTGCTGGAGGAGAAGTGATCAAACGCTTTTTCCAAAAAATGGAACGCCCAAATCCGAAAACATTTTTAGGCACTGGAAAAATAGAAGAAATCAATCAATATGTTATAGAAAACAATATTTCTACTATTGTTTTTGATGATGAATTAACGCCTTCTCAACAAAAAAATATTTCCAAAATTATTGATTGTAAAATCCTTGATAGAACACACCTTATCTTAGATATTTTTGCTCAAAGAGCCGAAACTTCTTACGCGAGAACGCAAGTAGAACTAGCCCAATGCATCTATCTTTTGCCACGACTTTCGGGAATGTGGACGCACTTGGAACGTCAAAAAGGTGGAATCGGGATGCGTGGACCGGGCGAAACCGAAATTGAAACCGACCGTCGTATTGTTAGAGATCGAATTGCCTTATTGAAAGAAAAAATAAAAGTTATTGATAAACAAATGGGAGTGCAACGCGGCAATCGCGGGGCTATGGTTAGAGTAGCTTTAGTAGGTTATACCAATGTTGGAAAATCAACTTTAATGAACGTGGTCAGCAAAAGTGAAGTTTTTGTGGAGAACAAACTATTCGCTACTTTAGACACAACAGTCAGAAAAGTGGTGATTAGAAACCTTCCTTTTTTACTTTCGGACACCGTTGGTTTTATTAGAAAATTACCCACTCAATTGGTAGATTCTTTCAAAAGTACCCTAGACGAAGTGCGTGAAGCCGATTTGTTGCTTCATGTTGTTGACATTTCACATCCGGATTTCGAGGACCACATTGCTTCTGTAAATCAAACGTTGATGGATATTAAAAGCAACGATAAGCCTGTAATTATGGTATTCAATAAAATAGATGCTTTTAAAAACCAAACCATAGACGAAGACGATTTAATTACCGAAAAAACCAAAAAACATTACACCCTTAACGAATGGAAATCCACTTGGATGCATAATGTTGGGGAAGAAAATGCGCTATTTATTTCGGCAATTAGTAAAGAAAATCTCGAAGAATTTAAAGAGCGTGTTTATGAAAGAGTAAGACAAATTCACATTACCCGTTTTCCTTACAATAAATTTTTATATCCCGATTATAAAGACGCTATCGAAAAAGAAGAGTAATGAGATTTAAAATCTCGATTTTGATAAAAAGAGGTACTTGTGCTAGCATTTGTTTTTATGGAAAGAGGCTGAAGGATGCTCTTGTCTTTACGCTTTATAATTTTTTACAAAAACATCATAAAGTTGACTGCAAGTATCCGTTTTCGTTCAATAGGATTTTTATTGTTCGTACTGCGCACGTAACGAAGCTCTAGCTGTTGGCAGCTTTTACTTTTCTAACATATTGACATTTATTACCTCGGATTTTTTTCTATATAGTTGCATATAGATAGTTCCCTTTATTTTAGCCAAACTGTCCCCGACCAAAATTTCAATTTTCTGCTTGGGATAATACCAGCCAATAATTTTAGAATCTGAGAGTTTTAAGCTCACATCTCCATGATTTTCATAATCTATTTTCTTTTCAATAACTTTTCCATTAAAGTTTTCCTCCATAACTTTTTTTCGTTTATTCTTTTCGAAATATCCAGAATAATTTAAAGATGAAAATAAAACGGCTAAAAAAGCAATTAAACTTCCTAAAATAATCTTAGCATTTTTATTAAAAATTTCATCTTTACCAAATAGGTTTAATCCATACATAAGTTATTGTTTATTGAAGGGTTCTTTTATAGTTGCCAACACATTTATATGTCTTAAAAAATCAGACTTATTCACCCAAAAAAGGGTCGCTTTGTCTGACAAACATCAGACTTTATTTTAGTTATCAAATATATTAAAAAATAGTACAAACCATTATAAAGAATGTAATTCATAATTGTTTTTGGACTCTTATCCCTAGTCATAATTTATGTACGTACCATAAATCGACGCCGCTTTCTAATAAATAGATTACAATACGGTGTCTTAAAACTGAAATGTCGTGGAATGCAATTCGTTTTTTGCATAAATCAATTTGCTTTTCGCTTCCTCAAGATTCGGGAACGCATTTTTGAATTTGCTTTTTGCTTCCTCAAGATTCGAGGACGCGTCATCGAATTTACTTTTCGCTTCCTCAAGATTCGGGAACGCGTCTTCGAATTTGTTTTTTGCATTATTGAATTTGATTTTCGCGTTTTTCAAATTGATTTTTCACAAATTTCAAATTGATTTTTGTGAAAAACAAACTCCCTTGAGGGGCTGTTTCAAGGAATTAAAACTAAAGCGATTAATTTTTGCAAATCAATCTCTTTTCCTATTTTTGCACCACTATGGCAAAACAAGACGATTTATTTAAGAATGTAGTTTCGCATGCAAAAGAGTACGGATTCATATTTCCGTCAAGCGAAATATACGATGGTTTGAGCGCAGTTTATGATTATGCTCAAAATGGAGTAGAATTAAAGAAAAATATTAGAGAATATTGGTGGAAATCAATGGTGCAAATGCACGAAAATATTGTGGGTCTTGATGCCGCAATCTTGATGCACCCAACTACTTGGAAAGCTTCGGGGCACGTTGATGCCTTTAACGATCCATTGATTGACAATAAAGATTCTAAAAAAAGATACCGAGCCGATGTTTTAATTGAGGATTATGCCGAAAAATTAAACCAAAAAGCCGAAAAAGAAATCGAAAAAGCGGCAATTCGTTTTGGTGACGCTTTCAATCGCGAAGAATTCATTACTACCAATGCTCGTGTGGTAGAATACCTTTCTAAAAAGAATGAAATCTTAGCAAGAATGGCCAAATCGCTAGGCGATGAAAATCTAGAAGACGTAAAAGCTTTAATAGAAGAATTAGAGATTGCCTGTCCGGAATCGGGTTCTAGAAACTGGACTGAGGTAAAGCAATTCAACTTGATGTTCGGAACTAAATTAGGTGCTTCGGCTGATTCTGCAATGGATTTATACCTTCGTCCTGAAACGGCTCAAGGTATTTTTGTTAACTTTCTAAACGTGCAAAAATCAGGTAGAATGAAAATTCCGTTTGGTATTGCACAAACCGGAAAAGCTTTCCGTAATGAAATTGTGGCGCGCCAATTCATTTTCCGTATGCGGGAGTTTGAACAAATGGAAATGCAATTTTTTGTAAAGCCAGGCGAAGAAATGAAATGGTATGAATACTGGAAATCGACTCGTTTAAACTGGCATTTGTCATTGGGTTTAGGACGCGAAAATTACCGTTTTCACGACCACGAAAAATTAGCCCATTATGCAAATGCGGCTGCCGATATCGAATTTAATTTCCCATTCGGATTCAAAGAATTGGAAGGAATTCACTCCAGAACGGATTTCGATTTAAAAGCACACGAAAAATTCTCAGGCAAAAAAATGCAGTATTTCGATACTGAAACCAACGCGAATTATACACCTTATGTAGTAGAAACCTCCGTAGGATTAGACAGAATGTTTTTGTCGGTTTTTGCAACAGCATTAAAAGAAGAAACATTAGAAGACGGTTCTACACGAACAGTTTTACAGTTGCCATCGGTTTTAGCTCCAACAAAAGCAGCGGTTTTGCCATTAGTAAAAAAAGACGGTTTGCCAGATGTAGCTAGAAAAATCATCGAAGAGTTGAAATGGGATTTCAACGTGGCTTATGATGAGAAAGATGCTGTTGGTCGTCGTTACAGAAGACAAGATGCTTTAGGAACACCATTTTGCATTACCGTAGATCATCAAACATTAGAAGATGAAACCGTTACCATTCGTCACAGAGACACTATGAAACAAGACCGAGTGAAAATAGCGGAATTGAAAAACATCATCGAAAATGAAGTTTCAATGAAAAATTGGTTGATGAAAATGTAAGTACGTTACGTTTTGTTGTTCAACTATTTTTTTTCTGAGCAGAAATATACACCCCGATTAATATAATAAATGCGCCCATATACTGTATGGGCGTTAGTTTTTCATGGTCAAGCAATCCCCAAAAGAAGGCGACAATTGGTATTAAATAAGTAACCGATGTAGCAAACACGGGAGATGATATTTGAATCAGTTTGAAAAACAAGATATTCGCTACACCAGTGCCGATAACGCCTAAAATTAAGATGTAAAGCATAGCATTTTGCACGCTACCTGACGACCAAACTTCCGAAAATCCAGTGCTAAACAAAACGATAAGTGAAGGGAGAAGTAGCACTGTAAAATTTCCTGTAGAAATGGTTAACGGACTCAGGTCGGATAAATATTTTTTAATCAGATTGACATTGGCTGCATAACACAATGAGGCAATGATGACCAAAAAGGCATAATAATAATTTTGTTCTGGGTGGTTGTTTGCGCCACTCAAAATTAAAAGTGCACTTCCAGCAAGACCAATAACAACGCCCATAATTTGATTTCTTTGGACACCCAATCCGAATGCTAAAACACCTAAAACCAATGTGTTTAAAGGCGTTAATGAATTGAGAATTGCCGTTATCGAACTGTCCAATTGGGTTTCAGCAATGGCAAAAAGATAGGCTGGAATAAAAGTGCCAAAAAAGGCAGTTAGTACAATGTATTTCCATTGGTTTTGTGGAATTTTAAGCAACGTTTTATGTCCAATTGCCAAGAGAAAAACCGCTGCAAAAATGATTCGAAGCGAACCCAATTGTAATGGCGTTAGTCCTATTAAACCCTTTTTTATTAAAATAAAAGAACTTCCCCAAATTAAGGAAAGGATTATTAAGAAAATCCACTTTATATTTTTTGCAAACAAAACTCCGCTTTTTAGTGCGTCAAAATTCAGCTATTTTTATGATTTATTAACCCTTTTGACTTCTTTTTTTTGCTACTTTTGAGCTATTAAAAAACAAATTATAATTTCACTTTAATACTTCATCAAATGAAACTTTTAAAATCAATTTTCACCTTACTTTTTATTACTATTCTTTCCGTTAGTTGTAACAATAAAGCGAAAGAAACCACCACTACAGTAACTACTACTGAAGCTAAATCCGTTACCAAAGCCGCTCCTTTCGGAAAAGTTGAAACTGCCACTTTTCATATTAAAGGGATGACATGCGCTGTGATGTGTGCTGCAAAAATACAAGACGAACTTACTGCAATGGTCGGTGTTCAAAAGGCTACCGTTGATTTTGATAAAGAAACCGCTACCGTTGAATATGATAGCGCCGTACTTACGCCAGAAAAATTAGTTGAAAAAACAGAATCTGTTGCAGACGGAAAAACCTATAAAGTTTCGGATATAAAAACAACAGCTACAAAAACAGCAATGTAAAAAGTTGTAGGTTGACAGTTAAAAAAAAGGTTTGCGAAAGAGAACCTTATACACCATTTTTAGAGTTCCATAGTTTGGTTAAATTTCAGATTCAAATACATCTCCTTTTTTCTGTTTTTTAGAACCAAAATATATTTTGTACTTTTGGCCTTTATATTTTACTAATGGAAAAAATAGTATCTTACCCTTTGTCTATAATCAGCATTACTTTGTTTTTGTTGACATTGGTGCTATTTCACCCCATTCAATGGATATGTTTCAATGTTTTTGGTTACCAAGCT
>CAIRNC010000522.1 GCA_903879875.1 uncultured Bacteroidota bacterium | reverse complement strand
GTAATTTTACCATTTCATCTAAAGCAGAAAGATAAAAATTCATTTTACCTAAATATTCGGGAATGAATTTGCCTTTCTTTAAATCGAAAGCGACTAAACATTGCATTTTTCGATTGTAAAAAAGCAAGTCAACAAAATATTCAGTTTCATCTAAAATAAATCGATATTGGTTGGCAATAAAAGCAAAATCAGTACCTAACGAAAGCAAGAATTTCTTGATGTTGCGAACAATTTCATTCTCAATTAATCTTTCATTCTCTTCTTCGGGGTCTTCAATATTGATGAAATCTAGTAAATATTCATCTTTAAAAGCCACTAAAGCTTTGGCTCTTAAATCGTCTTGCGTAATTGCTTTAGTAAAATTATTGGGTAAAGTCCCTTGTTGTTGAAATAAATTTGATTTTAAATGATATCGTAATGTGGTTACACTCCAAAATTCTGATGCCGTTTTTTGGATGTAAAAAACCCGTTCTTCAATAGTTTTGGTTTTTGATAAAATTTCGAAATGATGTGAAAATCCAACCTTTTGAAACTCAATCGCTAATTGGTTCGTTACCGTCGAACCAATTGCAAATAATTGATTTTCATTGTTTTGTGAATTTTCTAGTTGGTTCGTTACTAACGAACCAATTGTAAAATCGTCAGCCCAAGTTTCATAAAAAACTCTCATTTTCTTAATATTCGAAGCTGAAAAACCTCTCAATCCTGGCAATTCATTTTGCAAATCATTCGATACAATTTCGAGAACTTTTGCCCCCCATTTCTCTTGATTTGTTTTTTCAGAAATTAGTTTTCCAATTGCAAAATACAAACCAAGCATTTCTTTATTTGCCAAAACGGCCACACGATACCTGCTGGCTAAAATGGCAGATTTTAATTGTTTTATCGTTTGCAAATGAGTATTGTCAGTCGTCATTGTGGAGCGTATTAAACTTACATATTCGGATTAATCGCCATCAAATATTTCTTTGGAGTAGTGCCAAATTTCTTTTTGAAAGCGGCAATAAAATGACTTCCGGTGCTATAACCAATTTTTAAGCCTACTTCATTTACATTATAAGAACCGCTATCCAACAATTTTCGGGCAGAATCCATTTTGTAGTCAAAAAGAAAACCATAAACAGTATCGCCATAAATTTGTTTAAAACCCATTTTTAATTTTTTTAAAGTAAGGCCAATTTCATCGGCTAACTCTTGTAAACTAGGTGGTTCAGCCATATTGGCAAGAATAATCTCTTTGGCTTTTTTGATTTTCAAAACGTTTTCTTCGTCAATTAAAAACGGACATTGTTCGGCATTTGGATCTTCGGTACGATTGAAATACAAACTCAATAATTCGTATCCTTTCCCTTTGTAATACAAATTTTTTATAGATGGATGCAAGTTGTAATGAAACAATTGGCTCAATACAATTGCCATAGAAGGACTGATGTCGCCCTCTTTATAATATTTTTTATCTTTATTTTCATCGCTCAAAAACGTGATATAATTGGCTTCAGAAGAAAATAAATTATGAAATTTTTTAATAGAAATAATAACCGAAATTACCCATGAATTGGGCGCAATTTCAAGATCTAAAGGCAATTCTTTTTGAGGATTATAGAGCAGTAAAGATTTTTCTTCTTTTAAATCCAGCGCATAATTTCCGTGATTAAAATTAAACTTTGCTTTTCCTTTTAATCCAAAGTGAAATTGAATCAATCCGCTTTTTACTTCGCGTTGTCTGTGTAGGATTTCATCACCATCATTCTGAAAACGAAGTAGGGTAAAATCTTCTTCTATTGTTATAACATCATGTGAACTCATTGCGACATTTTTTTTATGTAATATGATAATTATCAGTTTTTAGTTTTATAAAACAGAATAGATTTGTTTTTTAAAAGCTTGATTTCATTACAAAAATAGTATTTTTTTAATTTATAACTTGTTTTTTCAGTGAAATTCATCAAGCGATACAAAAAGAACTTTTAGCGTTACTTTAATAAAAAAGGTAGTTATAACTTTGTCAAACCTATCAGAAAAAGATTAAACATGGAAAATCCAAATACATCTAAACCCAAAACTTTCTACTCGATAGGATTAAGTTACAAGAAAGCTGATGCCGAAATTAGAGGCAAATTTAGTTTAGATGCCAAAGCCAAAACCAAGGTATTACTCCAAGCCAAAGAAGAAGGCATAGTTAGTTTAATCGTTACTTCTACTTGCAATCGCACCGAAATATACGGATATGCAGATCACCCTTTTCAATTGATAAAATTAGTTTGTGAGAACAGTAATGGTACCGTTGAAGACTTTCAAAAAGTAGGTTTTGTATATAAAAATCAAGAAGCTATAGACCACATGTTTCGAGTAGGAACAGGTTTAGACAGTCAAATTCTTGGTGATTTTGAAATTATTGGTCAGATAAAAAACAGTTTTGAAGAATCAAGATCAATGGGTTTAGTCAATGCTTTTTTAGATCGATTGATTAACACCGTTATCCAAACGAGCAAGAGAATTAAAAACGAAACTGAAATTAGTTCAGGAGCAACTTCTGTTTCATTTGCTGCCGTTCAGTACATTTTCAGAAATATAGAAGATATAGGTAATAAAAACATTCTACTTTTTGGAACTGGCGAAATAGGCCGAAATACTTGCGAAAATTTAGTTAAACATACTAAAAACGAGCAAATTACTTTAATAAATAGAACCAAAAGTACTGCCGAAATTTTGGCTGGAAAACTAAATTTGATTGTAAAAGATTATTCTGATTTGCATCTCGAATTACAAAAAGCCGATGTTTTAGTAGTAGCAACTGGAGCACAAAATCCAACGATTGACAAAGCCATTCTAAATCTAAAAAAACCAATGTTAATTTTAGATTTATCGATTCCAAAAAATGTAAATGCCGATGTGCAACAAATTCCTGGCGTTACTTTAATTCACATGGATTATTTATCTCAAATGACAGACGATACGCTTGAAAGAAGAAAACAGCATATTCCTGCTGCCGAGGCCATTATCGAGGATATGAAATTAGAATTGAATACTTGGATGAATGGTCGAAAATTCGCTCCAACGATTCACGCATTGAAAGCAAAATTAAACGACATTGTAGCTGGAGAATTGACTTTTCAACGAAAAAAATTATCGAATTTTGACGAAGAACAAGCCGAATTAATCAGTGCTAGAATTATCCAAAAAATCACCAATCAATTTGCAAATCATTTGAAAGACGAAAACACTTCGGTTGACGATAGCATTGATTTTATTGAAAAAGTTTTTCAAATTGGTTTTGCAACTCCAAAAAAAGAAATTTCAAAAGCCGAAGAAAAATATAAAATTACTTTATCGTAGTAAAAATCTAAACAAACCTTAATATATCTTTATGGTTTAAAAAAAGAAAAGGTTTAATGGATTCAAACAAAACAATTCGAATTGGAACACGTGATAGTGAATTAGCCCTTTGGCAAGCCCACACGGTTCAAAAAAAAATTAAACGATTTAGGCTATAAAACCGAAATTATTGCTGTAAAATCACAAGGAGATATCCTACTCGACAAACCACTTTACGAACTCGGAATCACAGGAATTTTTACAAAAACGCTTGATATCGCCATGATAAATGGGCAAGTGGACATTGCAGTACATTCCATGAAAGATGTGCCAACAGCTTTGCCTATTGGAATTGTTCAAGCGGCAGTTCTCGAAAGAGCCAATACGTTGGATATTCTAGTTCACAAAGGAAACCTCGATTTTCTTAAAGGAAACGGAACAATTGCCACCGGAAGTTTGCGTCGTCAAGCACAATGGTTGCACAAATACCCAAATCACAAAGTTGTTGATTTGCGCGGAAATGTAAATACACGAATGCAAAAACTAAACGAAAGCGATTGGAACGGAGCTGTCTTTGCCGCTGCAGGTTTAGAAAGAATCAACTTAAAACCCACCGATTTTATCGATTTAGATTGGATGATTCCAGCACCAGCTCAAGGCGCAATGCTTGTGGTTGCTATGGAAAACGATGCTTTTTGCAAAGAAGCTATTGGCAAACTCAACCATAGAGAAACCGAAATTTGCACACAAATAGAAAGAGAATTTCTAAAAACGCTCGAAGGCGGTTGTACAGCACCAATTGGCGCTTTGGCAAGAATAAACAACAACGAAATTCATTTGGTTGGCAATTTATTCTCTATTGATGGAAAAGAAAAAATAGAAATTGAAAGAACCATTTCATTAGACAATTGGACTAATTTTGGAAAAGAGTGTGCTAATGAAATTTTAGAAAAAGGCGGAGCAACGTTGATGAAGTCAATTAAGGAGAGTTTGAAGAAGTAATATTGTTTTGCAAATTTCACATAAACTAATAAAATCTACATATGAATTGGTTAATATCTGCAAATTCTTCAATTTATGACCATTCAAGTTCTTTTGAACATTTCGGACATATAGATTGGAGACAAGGAAATGGAAGATTTGAAGTAAACGATATAGTTTATATATACTGCACAAGACCATTAAAAAAAATTCAGTATAAATGTCGAATTGAGAAAATAAATTTAGATTCTAAAAACATTAGAAATGATGAAGAATATTGGATAGATAAATTGGAATATGAAAAGTCATTAAACGGAAAATTTATGAGACTTGTTTTAATTGAACAAGTTTATAGTTCAAAAATGAGTTTAGAAAATTTACTTTTAAATGGTTTAAATGCAGCACCTCAAGGGCCTATAAAACCAAATGAAAGCTTAATAAAATATATTGAAAGTAATTTTAATGATTTGAATCAAAATGAAATTTACCCAGACATGGTAAATGAAGATTCAAATGCTTATGAGGGAATTAAAAAACAGGTTATTGTAAATAAATATGAAAGAAGTTCCGTTTCAAGAAACAAATGTATTGAGTTTCACGGAACATCATGTAAAGTTTGCAATATTGATTTTTTTAAACAATATGGAGAAATTGGTAAGGGGTTTATTCATGTTCATCATATTATACCAATTCACAAAATAGGAAAAGAATATAAGGTAAATTACAAAGAAGATTTAATCCCAGTTTGTCCAAATTGTCACGCAATGCTACATAGAAAAATTGATGGTAGAGAATTGGAAATAGAAGAATTAAAATCAATGATAAAAAACAGTAACATGAACAACAAACTCACCATTCTATCCACAAAAATACTTTTGAACTATTAAATAATTATGACCCTGTTGAACAAAGACATTTCGCTAGATGCTTACAACGAATTTCTTTCGGATGTGGCTACTGCTGTTCAGCAACATCGAGTGCAGGCCATTCAGTCGGTGCAAACTATTTCGAACCAACTGTATTGGAGTATTGGCGAATTGATTATCAAAAAGCAAGAGGAATTTGGCTGGGGAAAGTCGGTTATTTTATTATTGAGTCAAGATTTACCGCAGTTAATTGGAGAAGGAGTAAGTTGGTCTCCTCGAAATCTTCGGTTTATGAAGCAATTGGTTGCAGAGTATTCAAATGTGAACCAAGCTGGTTCACAATTAGAAAATACAAATGTGAAGCAGCCTGCTTCACAATTAGAAAATGCAAATATGAAGCCGCCGGTTTCACATTTGGAATATGTAAAAAAATTGGTCTTGACAACTCCTTGGTATCATAATATTTTAATTCTTCAAAAGGTAAAAGAGCCTAAAGCAAGGATTTTTTATTTAGAACAAACTATAAAAAACAGATACAGTCGAGCGGTTTTATTACATCAAATAAAAGCGAATGCCTACGAATATTATATATCAAAACCATCACAGCATAATTTTGCTACGGCTTTGCCCGAACATTTTCAGGAACAAGCACGAGAAAGTATCAAAAGCGTTTATAGTCTTGATTTTCTAGACATTAATAAACCCGTTACCGAAAGAGATTTAGAAAACACAATGGTCGAAAACGTAAAGCGACTGATGTTGGAATTGGGTTATGGATTTTGTTTTATTGGCAACCAATATAGACTTTCATTAGGTAATAAAGACTATTTTATCGATTTGCTTTTTTATCATAGAATACTCAAATGCTTGGTGGCTGTGGAATTGAAAGTTGTTGAATTTGAACCAGAATTTGTAGGCAAACTTGATTTTTATTTGCAATTAATGGACGAACAATTAAAGCAATTTGACGACCAACCTAGTATAGGCATTTTGTTAGTTCCAGAAAAAAATCATTTAGAAGTAGAATATACTTTACGCAATGCGAATAAACCAATAGGAGTTGCTGAATACATTTTAAGCAAACAGTTACCAAAAGAATTAATAGGGAAATTACCAACAGTAGCAGAATTTCAACGTATTTTGATTCCTGAAACAAAATCAAAGAATGAAATATGAATAACCAAATTAGCATTCTCTCCACAAAAACACTTTTGAATCCTCAAAAGCAAGCCTTGTTAGATGCTGGTTTTTCAGTATCTGAAGCCAATTTTATTAAAACCGAAAACTCGGATTTTGATTTAAATGGAATCAAAGACAATTTAATTTTTACCAGTCAAAATGCAGCGCAAAGTGTTTTGCTGCATCCGAAAGGCTTAGAACTAAAAACAAAAAAAGTGTTTTGTGTGGGTTTGAAAACCAAAGCATTATTAGAAGAAAATGGTTTTATTGTGGATGTTTACGTTGATTACGCTTCCGATTTGGCTGAAATCATTACTTTGATTTATGCGAATGAAAGTTATACTTTTTTCAGTGGCAATTTGCGAAAAGAAACTTTGCCAAAAGCTTTGAAAGCGGCCAAAGTCAACTTCAATGAAATTCAAGTTTATGAAACGACTTTAACGCCACAGAAAATAAAAAACGCAGTCGATGGAATCTTGTTTTTCAGTCCGTCAGCTGTTGAAAGTTATTTGAAGGACAATAAAATAAAAAAAGAAATTTGCTTTTGTATTGGCAATACCACAGCCGATGCTTTAGATAAAATAACTAAAAATATTATAGTCGCAGACCAGCCCTCGGTTGAAGAGCTGATTGAGGATGTAATTGAGGAATATAAATAATTTAGACCTAACAGGTTTTTAAAACCTGTTAAGTCTGTTGAACGATAAAAAAACAAAAATGATAAAGAACGACCTATTTTTAAAAGCATTAAGAGGAGAAACTGTTGAACGCCCACCCGTATGGATGATGCGTCAAGCCGGAAGATATTTGCCAGAATTCCGTGCTTTGCGTGATAAATATGATTTTTTCACCCGTTGCGAAACTCCAGAATTGGCCGCAGAAATCACCGTACAACCCATTCGTAGAATTGGACCAGATGCAGCGATTTTGTTTTCGGATATTTTGGTAGTGCCAAGAGCGATGGGAATTCACGTAGAATTGAAAGACAATTTAGGCCCGATTATCCCAAATCCAATTCGTACCATGGAGCAAGTCAATCAGGTTTATGTGCCTAACATTCAAGAAACGTTGGGCTATGTGATGGATGCAGTAAAATTGACCAAAGAAATGTTGAACGATGAGGTGCCGTTGATTGGTTTTGCTGGTTCGCCTTGGACCATATTCTGTTATGCTGTGGAAGGAAAAGGATCAAAAAGTTTTGATACTGCCAAAGGATTTTGTTTCTCCAATCCAGTTGCGGCGCATGTTTTATTGCAAAAAATTACTGACACCACTATTTTATATTTAAAAGAAAAAGTAAAAGCCGGTGTTGATGCCGTTCAGATTTTCGACTCTTGGGGTGGAATGCTTTCACCAGTTGATTATCAAGAATTTTCTTGGAAATACATCAACCAAATCGTTGAAGCTTTGGCAGATGACGCGCCTGTAATTGTTTTCGGAAAAGGATGTTGGTTTGCCTTGGGAGAAATGGGAAAAAGTAGGGCTTCGGCATTAGGAGTGGATTGGACGTGTTCGCCACGAAACGCAAGATATTTATCAGGTGGAAACATCACTTTGCAGGGGAATTTTGATCCAAGTCGTTTGCTTTCGCCAATTCCAGTTATCAAGAAAATGGTTCACCAAATGATTGACGAATTCGGAAAAGACAAATACATCGCCAATTTAGGTCACGGAATTTTACCAAATATTCCTGTAGATCACGCCAAAGCATTTATCGATGCGGTGAAGGAGTATGGGAAATAAGCTGTCAGCTGATAGCTGTTAGCTTTAAGCGTTAAATAATGAAAAATAAATTCTACCAATACATACAAAACCTTCAAGACCAAATCTGTGCAGGATTGGAAGCTGCTGATGGTGCAACTAAATTCCGTGAGGATATTTGGGAACGACCAGAAGGCGGAGGAGGACGAACACGCGTTATAGAAAACGGAGCAGTTTTCGAAAAAGGCGGAGTGAATATTTCGGCAGTAAACGGAAAATTACCCGAAGCCATGCAAAAAATGTTTGGAGTTGGCGAAGCTGATTTTTTTGCCTGTGGATTGAGTTTGGTTTTGCATCCAAAAAATCCAATGGTGCCAACTGTTCATGCGAATTGGCGCTATTTTGAAATGTATGACGATAATGGGAATGTTATTCAGCAGTGGTTTGGTGGAGGTCAAGATTTAACGCCTTATTATTTGTTTGAGGAGGATGCAATACATTTTCATCAAACTTGTAAAACCGCTTGCGACAAACTCGACCCAGATTTTTATCCAAAATATAAAAAACAATGTGATGCCTATTTTTGGAATGCACATCGTAATGAAGCTAGAGGAATTGGCGGG
>CAIRNC010000521.1 GCA_903879875.1 uncultured Bacteroidota bacterium | reverse complement strand
GTTGGCTTTCTACAAAGAAAAATACGGTTCTGCTTTCTACGGCATTCAAAAAATGTATCTCTTAATGGAGAAACAACACAACCGTGGACAAGATGGCGCTGGCTTTGCATCTATAAAACTCGATGTCAATCCTGGAGAACGATACATTAGCCGTGTGCGCTCCAATGATGCCCAACCCATTCAAGATGTCTTTGCGCAAATCAATGCAAGAATTAATGAAGAAATGGCATTACATCCAGAATATACTGATAATGTTGCGCTTCAAAAATCGAATATTCCTTACATAGGAGAACTATTTTTAGGTCATGTGCGTTATGGTACTTTTGGGAAAAATAGTATAGAAAGTGTACACCCTTTTTTACGTCAAAACAATTGGATGCACCGAAATCTAATTTTAGCTGGAAATTTCAATATGACCAATGTTGCGGCACTTTTTGATAGCTTGGTAGAGTTAGGACAACATCCAAAAGAAATGACCGACACCGTTACTATTATGGAAAAAATAGGTCATTTTCTAGATGATGAAGTAACCGACTTGTATCTAGAATGTAAAAATAATGGCTTGTCAAAAAGAGAAGCTTCACCTATTATAGCAGCAAAATTAGAAATTGCAAAAATTCTAAAAAGAGCCTCTAAAAACCTCGATGGCGGTTATGCAATGGCGGGTCTTTTAGGTCATGGAGATGCTTTTGTGTTTAGAGATCCTGCAGGAATTCGTCCCGCTTATTTTTATCAGGATGATGAAATTGTAGTGGTTACCTCAGAACGCCCCGTGATTCAAACCGTTTTTAATGTTGATTTCGAAAAAGTACAAGAATTACAACCTGGAAAAGCGTTAATTATAAAAAAAAATGGAACCGTTACAGAAGAAGAAATTCTTCCTCCAACAGTAAAAAAAGCGTGTTCGTTTGAAAGAATCTATTTTTCCAGAGGCAGTGATGCCGAAATTTATCAGGAACGAAAAAAATTAGGAAAACTAATATTGCCAACTGTCCTTGAGGCAATTGATAACGACACCGACAATACTGTTTTTTCGTATATCCCAAACACGGCAGAAACCTCCTTTTATGGAATGGTAGAAGCTGCACAGGATTTTTTGAACCAACGAAAAATAAAATACATTCTTGAGAATAAAGATCAATTGTCGGAAGAAAAATTACAAGAAATTCTTTCTGTAAAAATAAGAACAGAAAAAGTAGCTATTAAAGATGCTAAATTACGCACCTTTATTACAGAAGACAGCAGTCGAGACGACTTAGTCGCACACGTTTATGATGTTACGTATGGTGTAATTCGTCCAACCGACAACTTGGTGATTATAGACGACAGCATCGTTCGAGGAACCACACTGAAGATGAGTATTATAAAAATGATGGATCGATTGAAACCGAAAAGCATTATTGTAGTTTCTTCTGCTCCACAAATTCGTTATCCGGATTGCTATGGAATTGATATGGCAAAATTAGAAGGATTAGTTGCTTTTAAAGCCGCTTTGGCTTTGCTAAAAGAAAGAAATTTATTACCTATTATTGATGCCGTTTATGCCAAATGCAAAACGCAAGAAAATCTAAAAGACGAAGAGGTTACCAATTTTGTAACTGAAATCTACGCACCCTTTCATCCACAAGAAATATCAGATAAAATAGCAGAAATGTTAAGTTCAACAGAAATTAAAGCGGAGGTGAAAATAATTTTCCAAACGGTAGAAAATTTACATCTAGCTTGTCCGAAAAATCTTGGAGATTGGTATTTTACAGGGGATTATCCAACACCTGGCGGAAACAGAGTTGCCAATAGAGCCTTTATGAATTTTTACGAAGGAAAAGACGCTAGAGCATATTGATTAGAAGTAAAATGTTTTGTATCGACAAAAAGCGCACTTTATCTAAAAAATTTGCATGTTAGAATTCAAAAATATACATTTGACACATCATAGAATTAGTAGGTTAAATTTATGGTAGATTTGGGGCCAAAAAGGTGGAAGCAATTCCACCTTTTTATTTTTTATACCATTTCCAAATCACTAAATTTTTGTAAAACCTCATCAAAAACCTGAAAAATATATTCTGGATTTTCACTCGATACCATTTTCATTCGGTATTCTTTAAAGTTGGGTAACCCTTTGAAATAATTGGTATAATGTCTTCGAGTCTCTAATATTCCTAATTTTTCACCTTTCCAATCCATAGCCCATTGCAAGTGATTTTTAGCAGCTTCCACTCGGTTGATAATGGTTGGTTTTGGCAAATGTTCCCCTGTTTTCATATAATGTTTGATTTCATTAAAAATCCAAGGATAACCAATGGCAGCACGACCAATCATAATGCCGTCCATGCCGTATCTATTTTTATATTCCAATGCTTTTTCGGGCGAATCAATATCACCATTGCCAAAAATAGGCATTGTAATTCTAGGGTTGTTTTTTACACGTGCAATGTGCGACCAATCGGAATGGCCTTTGTACATTTGCGCCCTAGTTCGGGCATGAATGGATAATGCTTGCACGCCAATATCCTGCAAACGCTCCGCAACTTCATCAATATTGATAGAATTATCGTCCCATCCCAATCGAGTTTTTACGGTTACGGGCAAATGGGTGCTTCGTATTACTGCTTTTGTCAATCGAACCATTAAATCGACGTCTTTCAAAACGCCAGCTCCAGCACCTTTGCAAACCACTTTTTTTACAGGACAACCAAAATTAATGTCAATCAAATCGGGATTTACCGTGGAAACAATTTGCGATGACAAAGCCATTGCTTCTTCGTCGCCACCAAAAATTTGAATGCCAACGGGTCTTTCGTAATCAAAAATGTCAAGTTTTTGACGGCTTTTTATGGCATCTCGAATCAAACCTTCCGAAGAAATAAATTCAGAATACATCAAATCAGCCCCATGGGCTTTACACAATCTGCGAAAGGGTGGGTCGCTTACATCTTCCATTGGCGCGAGAAGTAAGGGAAAGTCTGGTAGGACGATGTTGCCGATTTTTATCATAAACGTATTTTGGGGCAAAAATACAATTTTTAGAAGAATGGAAATAGTTTAATAATTGGAGTGATTTTAGCACTCAAAATGATGGGGGTTTCAAATAAAAAAGTACATTTGGAGACTTTATAAAAGTTTTTGAAACAAATATTTATGACCAATGAAATATACATTCCTACTGTTTATTGCATTTCAATTTCATTCCTATTCACAAACTTGTGATACGGTAAAAAAAGTGCCAAACCCTTTTTCGTTTCATACAAAAGCGACGAACCTTTTCCAACCCAATTTTAATTTTAAAGTTAAACTAGAAACGACTACTCTATTTTCTGTTTATAATCGAGATACCAAATTAAACGACACTTATTATTTTTCAAAAGAAGCAGCAGTTTATACTAAATCGTTGAATTACAACAATGGCACCTTTTCTCAAAAAGATTCGTTCAACCCTTATGGAGCAAGCAATATTGGTCTTGGAGTGCTTATGGGAACTTTAGAAACTGTAATTAGTACTGTTTTTAAATGAAATCTTAATTAACTACTTAATATCCTCAAAATTACTTTTTGTAGTCAACATTTACCTCTTAATGTTCTAGTTTTAAAATGAAGCACTGGCAACAAGAACTAAAACGGGGTCGTAACAGTTCACTTAAGAACATTAAAGCAATAAATACAGTATTGATTTGATGGATTTGATTGTAATTTTATATATTTGGGGAAAATAGGCTCTACAGTAGCGACTATACACCCTAAATTGGGCAGATTGTCGCTTTTGGGTAGCGAGTATAAAAGAGTTACCAGCGATGTGAAATCCGTACTTAATGAGAACATTAATTTTTTACATATTAATTTTATTTTCTAATTTCGTTTTCAGCCAAACTGAAGAAGAAACATATAAATCTGTAAAAATTGTATCAGTTCAAAGCTATTGTTTAATCTGTGACGATGAAGCACCAAGAATTTTTAATATTGATAGCTTACGAATCGCATTTAAAACTAAAAATGATGATGAAATACTAGAAATCGCATTGAAAAAATATTCCAAGTTTGCGGAAAATTATCCAAAATCGATTTACCTAACAAAAGTGCTAATGCAAAAAGCAAGTTTAGAAACTTTTTTTAATCGTTATGAAATTGCCAAAGCAACTTTAGAAAGTATAATCAAAACGGAAACAACGGAACCTAATAATTTTTACAAAGGCTCAGATTATGATAGAAGTAAAGCCGCATTCAAACTTGCAAAAATTAAAATTTATGAAAACAATTTCCATCAAGCTATCAAATATTTGGATTATTGTAAAATCTTTAAAAAATATGAATGCGGAAATGACGCAGAAAATTCTATGGTAGAATTCAAAAAACTGATTGCAATTTGTAAAACTGAATTAGAGAAGAAAAAATAAACAGCATCTCTACGAAGTCTCCCGAATTCGCAGCTATTCCAATAACAACAATTGGGCATCAGACACGACCCCACGACAAACAACAAGACTTGAAAAATTATAACATTCGTTCCTAGATTTGTTACATTTCTTTGTGTAAATTTGCAAACGATTTCGTAAAAAATTAATCCTTTACAATATACCAAAATATGAAACCAGATTTATTTCAAGCTCCTGATTATTACTTATTAGATGATTTACTAACAGAAGAACATAAATTAATTCGTGATTCTGCCCGTGCGTGGGTCAAACGCGAAGTTTCTCCAATTATAGAAGATTATGCACAACGTGCTGAATTTCCGAAACAAATCATTAAAGGTTTGGGCGAAATTGGCGGTTTTGGTCCATATATTCCAGAAGAATATGGTGGCGCTGGATTGGACCAAATTTCGTATGGTTTAATCATGCAAGAAATTGAAAGAGGCGATTCAGGTGTGCGTTCTACGTCATCGGTTCAATCGTCTTTGGTGATGTATCCGATTTGGAAATTTGGAACGGAAGCGCAACGCATGAAATATTTGCCGAAACTAGCTACTGGAGAATTCATGGGTTGTTTCGGATTGACAGAACCGGATTATGGTTCTAATCCAAGCGGAATGGTTACCAACTTTAAAGATATGGGCGACCATTATTTATTGAATGGTGCTAAAATGTGGATTTCGAATGCGCCTTTTGCTGATGTTGCAGTAGTTTGGGCAAAAGACGAATCTGGAAGAATTCACGGATTAATTGTAGAACGCGGCATGGAAGGTTTTACCACTCCTGAAACGCACAACAAATGGTCGCTTCGTGCATCGTCAACCGGAGAATTGATTTTTGATAATGTGAAAGTGCCTAAAGAAAACTTGATGCCAGGAAAATCAGGACTTGGTGCTCCGATGCAATGTTTAGATTCGGCTCGTTACGGTATAGCTTGGGGTGCCATTGGCGCTGCAATGGATTGCTATGACACGGCTTTGCGTTATGCTAAAGAACGTATTCAATTTGAAAAACCTATTGCTTCGTTCCAATTACAACAAAAAAAATTAGCCGAAATGATTACCGAAATCACCAAAGCACAATTGCTAACTTGGCGATTGGGCGTTTTGAGAAACGAAGGTCGTGCTACTACGGCTCAAATTTCGATGGCTAAAAGAAACAATGTGGATATGGCTATCCATATTGCTCGTGAAGCACGTCAAATGTTGGGCGGAATGGGAATTACTGGCGAATATTCGATTATGCGTCACAGCATGAACCTAGAATCGGTGATTACTTATGAAGGAACGCATGACATTCACTTGTTAATCACTGGTGCTGATATTACCGGAATTCCAGCATTCAAATAATAGATTAAACAATAAATAAAATTGATATAAAATGCTTCTCTTTATCGGGAAGCATTTTTACATTTGTACAAATCTATACTTCCAATATTCTTTGTAAATACGTAAAGCATCCTAAAAATTATGACTATTCAAGAAATCAATCAGTCGATATCCAATCAAAAAAGTCAATTGCTACAACATTCGTTATACGAAAAAGTAAAAACCATAGACGATTTGCATTGCTTTTTGGAAAATCACATCTATGCGGTTTGGGACTTTATGTCGCTTTTAAAAGCTTTACAAAACAAGTTGACCTGCACCACTACTCCGTGGATGCCCGTAGGAAATCCTGAAATTCGATATTTAATAAACGAAATTGTAGTCGCCGAAGAGACCGATTTGGCTTATGATGGTTCCAGACAAAGTCATTTTGAAATGTACTTAGATGCCATGCAAGAGTGTGGTGCAAACACAAGTCCAATTATCCGTTTTT
>CAIRNC010000520.1 GCA_903879875.1 uncultured Bacteroidota bacterium | reverse complement strand
TTATGTTAATTATTTAGACAAACCCCCCTTGCTGTTCTGGCTTGCAGCACTTTCGTATAAAATATTCGGTATTTCTAATTTTGCTTATAAATTCCCTTCCTTACTTTTTGCCTTATTAGGTATTTTTTCGACCTACAAATTAGGTAAACGGCTCTATTCTGAAAAAACGGGACTGCTTTCGGCTATAATTTTAGCATCGAGTTTTGCTATGTTTCAAATGACAAATGATGTAAGAACGGATACCATTCTCACAGGTGCTATTATTTTTTCGATTTGGACTTTATATGAATTTTCTCAATCTGGAAAATGGTTTTATTTTTTTGCAGGTGGTATTGGAGTTGCAATGGCAATGCTCGCTAAAGGCCCAATTGGGTTAATGGTACCCGTTTTGTGTTTTGGTGCTCATTTTACACTAAGAAAAGAATGGAAAAGCCTGTTCCGTTGGCATTGGATTATGGCTCTTTTACTGATTTTATTACTAATATCGCCAATGTTAGTAGGGTTATATCAACAATTTGATTTGCATCCAGAAAAAGGAATTTTGGGTATTCGCTTTTATTTTTGGGATCAAAGCTTCGGACGGTTAACAGGTGATAATCCATTTATAAAAAAACAATTGCATCCACAAGTTACCGATCCATTTTTTTTTATACATACGTTTCTTTGGGCATTTTTACCTTGGAGTGTCTTCTTTGTTTTCGGATATTGGAAAAAATTAAAAAAAGGGTTTCTAATCGATATTAAAAACCGAAAATGGATTTGGAATCCTAATGAAGAAGCCATAACTATAGGCGGTTTCTCACTTGTATTTCTAGCATTAAGTTGTTCGGAGTATAAACTACCCCATTATATTTTTATTCTTGTTCCGCTAGCTTCAATTCTTACGGCGGATTATATTTTGACTCTTTTTGAAAATAAACAAGCACAGAAGGTTCAAAAAAGATTGTTCCTATTTCACGTTGGTTTAATGCTACTTATTTGGCTATTACTTATAGTTCTTTGTGTGTTTTCGTTTCCTGTAATGAGCATATTTATAAGTTCTGTTGGTGTTATTTTATTTATCATTTCAATTTATATAATATTCACTAAAAGTCAATTAGTGAATAAGTTAGTTGTATTTTTATTAATTAGCTTTATAGGTGTCAATTTTATGTTGAGTGCCCATGTTTATCCTTCATTGCTTCAATACCAAAGCCAAAATAGGGCAGGGCGGTTTATTTTAAATAAAGCAGTATCAAAATCGCAATTTATTACTTATCTCGAACCTTTTCATTCTTTAGATTTTTACAGTCAAAGAATTGTTCCCGCAATCACATTTCCTCAATCCATTTCAGATATTAGAAGACAAGGGGAGGTGTGGGTTTTTACCAATGAAGAAGGAAAAACAAGCATAGAAAAAGAAAACTATAAAGCGGATAGTGTCATTTGTTATAGAGATTATCGTGTTACAAAATTGACTTTGCCCTTTTTAATTCCAAATCAAAGAAATAAAACACTCACTACGAAATATTTACTTCGGTTTAAGCAATTTAAATAACTTTCTGACAAATTCGATTTTAATTGAAATACTTCTTTCATAAATTACGGCAATTCCATATTGTATAAGGAATTTCAAGACTTTTATAGTTCGATTTCCTTTTTTTAGGTGTATTTTTGCAAAACCACAAAAAAAACACCTCAAAAAATAATGTCTCATAAATTCTTAGAGTTAGAAATAGAAGAAAAAAAAGAACTTTACGGTTATCAAAAAGGAGATATTGATGCCATTTTTGAAAGAATGGATAACACGGCTGCTAATTATCGGTTGTTGTATCAATTGCCTACAGGTGGTGGAAAAACCGTAATATTTTCCGAAATTGTACGTCGCTATTTGGAAACTCACGATAAGAAAGTAGTGGTTTTGACGCATCGAATTGAATTGTGCAAGCAAACTTCAAAAATGCTCAAAGGTTTTGATGTTAAAAATAAAGTAATCAACAGCAAAATAAAAGAATTACCCGATCAAGATGAATATTCTTGTTTTGTTGCAATGGTAGAAACCTTAAAAAATCGTTTGAACGACGAATTACTTCAAATTGAAAATGTAGGTTTGGTTATTATTGACGAAGCCCATTATAATTCGTTTAGAAAACTTTTAGGTTCGTTTACAAATGCTTTTATACTTGGTGTTACGGCAACTCCTTTAAGTTCCAACATTAAGTTGCCAATGAATGAAAATTACGATGAATTAATTGTTGGTGATACAATTGCTTCATTAATTGACAAAGGATTTTTGGCCAAAGCAATTACTTATAGTTATGACGTTGGATTAACTTCTTTGAAAGTGGGTATCAATGGTGATTATACTGTAAAATCTTCAGATGATTTGTATTCAAATATGGTGATGCAAGAAAAACTTTTGCATTCCTATGTTGAAAAATCATTAGGAAAGAAAACCTTGATTTTTAATAATGGAATTAGCACTTCACTATATGTTTATGAAACCTTTAGAGAAGCAGGATATGCTATTCGTCATCTCGACAATACAAATACACCCGAAGATAGAAAAGATATTCTCCGTTGGTTCAAACACACGCCGGATGCTATCTTGACTTCTGTAGGTATTTTAACAACTGGTTTTGATGAACCTACTGTAGAAACGATTATTTTAAATCGCGCTACTAAATCATTGACTTTATATTACCAAATGATTGGTCGTGGCTCTCGTAAATTACCACATAAAGACACTTTCAATGTTATTGATTTAGGGAATAATGCGGCGCGATTTGGACTTTGGAGCGAACCTGTCAATTGGCAACACATCTTTAAATCTCCAGAATTTTATTTAGAAAACTTGCGTGACGATGTAGAAATTGAGTTGCATTTTAAATACCAAATGCCTCCAGAATTACGTGCTAAATTCATTAAAACGGATGTAATAACTTTTGATGTTGAAGAAGAACATAAATTGATTATTAGAGAAAACTTGCGTTCCAAAGTGGTTTTAGATAAAATGATCGACCAACATGCCGCAATGTGTGTGGATAATACAGAAACACTGAACGAAGCCAAGTCATTAATGCGAGAATTAGGCGATGATATTGAATGTAGAATTCGTAGATATTCCAATTGTTTAAGTCATTGTAGTAAAAATTACAGAGAATGGTTGGTTGAAGATTATAAGCTGAAATTGACCTTAATGATAGGGAAGAAGTACAGAGAAAAAATAATGAACGAAGAGGATTAAAAGTAATTCTAAGATTCAAAATAGATAAAAAAGCAACGATATGTCATTACATTTCAAAGATTTAGGAATACAGTTACCTTTACTAAATGCATTATCAGAATTAAAAATTACTGTTCCTACAGAAATTCAACAAAAAACTATTCCAGCATTACTTTCAAGCACAAATGACTTTATTGGTTTAGCCAAAACTGGGACTGGAAAAACAGCCGCTTTTAGTTTACCATTACTTCAATTAATTGATGTTAAATGTGATAAAATTCAAGCAGTTATATTAGTTCCAACACGAGAACTTGGCAATCAAATATTTGCAAATTTAGAAGCTTTTTCGAAATTTTTACCTGAGATAGCAATGGCTTCAACATGTGGAGGAATTCCTATAAAACCACAAATGGATCGCTTACAGTCCAAAACGCATATCGTTGTAGCTACTCCAGGCAGATTATTGGATTTAGTACAAAGAAAAGCCATAGATATTAGAGAATCTAAATACTTAATTTTAGACGAAGCTGACGAAATGGCAACGGCCTTAAAAGAAAGTTTAGAAGAAATTATTGTTGGTTTACCAAAAGATAGAAAAACATGGCTTTTTTCGGCAACAATGCCAGGGACAGTCAAACAATTGGTGCAAAATTACATGTCAAAACACGTAACTCAAGTTAGTGCGGATATGGAAACTGTTGGAAACTTAGGTATTGACCATCAATATATTGTTGTAAATCCAATTGAAAAATTAGATGTTTTAATGCATTTTTTAACATCAAAAGAAGGGGAACGCGGTATTATTTTTTGTAAAACAAAAGCAGCAGTCAACAAATTAGCAAAAAATTTAGCCATAAATCGATTTTCGTCAGGTGCGCTTCATGGCAGTTTGACGCAACCCATAAGAGACCGTATTATGGACCAATTTCGAGCCGGTCATATTAATATTTTAGTAGCAACCGATTTGGCAGCACGAGGAATTGATGTAGCGGCAATCTCGTATGTGGTCAATTATCACTTGCCAGACGTGCATGAAATCTATGTTCACAGAAGCGGTAGAACTGCTAGAGCTGGCGCCAAAGGACAATCATTAACCATTTTGCAACCTGAAGAAGTTGTAGAAATTGCTGATTTTGAAAAAGGTTTAGGTATTAAATTTATCAAAATTCAAAAACCAAATGCACAAAGTATTGAAGACAATAATGCCGTTTTGTGGGCAAAACAAATCTTTAAAACCAAACCCAATACCGAAATTAATTTAGCAACAAAAGTTCAAATAAGAACTATTTTTCATCATTTGACTAAAGAAGAATTAATAGAAAAATTAATTGCTAATTATTTTAAGAATAACAACATAGAATCAAATTCAAAAGTCTCAAATAAGTAATATATAGCTGTTTTATAAATAATATAATTGAACTATAATTAATATTATGTAAAATAGAAAGTTTGAAAAGCACTCGATTTGCATTCGAATCAAAATTTATTTCTTAAATCTAATTGTACTACAAATAAATTTATTATTTTTAAACTTTATCCGATTTATGAAAAATAGTATTGCTGAAAACATTGCCAATTTCCTTGTAGAATATTCACCATTCAGTCAATTAACTTATGACGAATTGACTCAAGTGGCTATGGATATTCGTGTTTTGAATGTAGAAAAAAGAAAATCATTATTTCAAATCAATGATGTTTTACACGATTGTTTTTATGTTGTTGCTTCTGGAGTAATCAATTTATCCGTCATTTCAGATGCTGAAGAAACATTATTAAATAAATGTATTACAGGTGATATTTTAGGTTTGCGTCCTTTTTTCGCAAAAAACAATTACATGATGACAGCAAAAGCTCGTGAAGAAAGTATTGTTTATGCTATTCCAATTGCTACTTTCAGACCTTTTGTGGCAAATAATGCGGAAGTTTTAGATTATTTATTACAAAGTTTTGCAAGTACCTCACAAAATCCAAACGATAAAAAAGGAAAATTACTGAATGATACCGTACAATACAAAGAAAACCAATCTGAAATTCAATTTTTTCAAGCATTAGATTATAATAAAAAACCATTATTTGCTACTACTACTGATATTGTTCAAAATATTGCTCAATTGATGACCAATAATTTATACGGTTGTGTCGTAATTCAAGAAAATAATTTACCTGTAGGTATCATAACTGACACTGATTTACGTACAAAAATCGCTACAGGACGTTTTTATATTACCACTTTGGCGCACAACATTATGTCGTCTCCAGTGATTACCGTTTCTGAAAATATTTCATTGGCAGAAGCCCAATTATTTATGCTTCAACATAATGTAACGCATTTATGTGTAACTATTGATGGTTCTGACAATACCGCGGTTAAAGGAATTATATCACAACAAGATTTAATAGCAGCGCAATCCAATAACCCTGGTGTTTTAATAAAAGAAATTAAACGGGTGTTAAATGCTGAAGGTTTAAAAAATCTGAGAGAAATGCTTTCAGAATTTATTAGAACTTCTATTGATAAAAAAATTCCAATTTCTAATATAAATACTATTGCAGGCGAAGTCAACTTAGCGATTATTAAGCGCGCCATTGATTTAGCAATTTTAGATTTAGGCTCCCCTCCTTCTCGATTTGCTTGGTTGAGTATTGGCAGTCAAGGTCGTAAAGAACAATTGTTATTAACCGATCAAGACAGTATTTTAGTTTTTGAAGATATTGCAACCGATAAATACAGAAATGTCAAAGAATACTATTTGAAAGTTGCCAAACGTGTTGATGCCATTCTTGAAGTTGTAGGTTATTCCGCTTGTTCTAATGGACATGTTGCCAGTAATATCATTTGGTGTAAATCGCTTTCTGAATGGAAAAAACAATACGATAATTGGTTCAATGCTCCAGGTGAAAAAACAAATGAGGTGCAAGGCGTTTTCTTTGATTACGAATTGGCTTATGGTGATATTGAATTGGAAGAGGCGCTTACAGAAAGTATATTTAATGGAATTCGGAATAAGAAAAAATTCTTTGCCTATTTAGGGAATGAAACGCTAAAAAAACCTTCTCCATTAAGTTTTTTCAAACAATTTAATCTTGAAGAAGAAGGAATTTATAAAGATTTATTTGATATAAAAAGTCGTGCTCTCACCCCTTTAATTGATGCAGCTCGTTTGTTGGTTTTAAGTCATGATATAAAAGGCGTAAACAACACCTTTTTACGATTCAAACAATTGGCTATAAAAGAACCTAAATATTCAGAAGTGTATTTAAATGCCGCTGAAGCGTTTCAAACCTTATCAAAATTCAGAACTTTAGAAGGATTGAAAAACGGCTCTAATGGACAATTTATAAATATTGAAGAATTATCAAAATCGCAAAAAGAGAAACTAAAAAACTGCTTATTGCCGATGAAAGAAATTGAAGAAATTATAAAAAATAAATTCCAACTTACTTATTTCTCCTAAATTATGATCGATTGGTTAAAAAAAATCAACAAGGAATATCCTGAATTTTGGAAAAAATATTTATCTCAATTTGATAAAAAACCTACTAGATTTGTGGTTTTAAGCACTGAAACTACTGGGCTAAATCCAGAAAAAGACGTAATTTTATCAATTGGTTCAGTAGCCATTTTAAATGACGCCATTTATGTTGGAGATAGTTTTGAAGTCGTTTTGTTGCAATACATTTATAACCACGACAATGGACTTTCAAATGAATTTATTATTGAGAGTAAACAACCAAAATTTCAAGAAGCTGAAGCCATACAAGCATTTGTAGAATATCTTGGTAATGCCATATTAATTGGGCATCGAATCAATTTTGACATCGAAATCATAAATGAAGCCCTTGCAAAATTGAATTGTGGAAAATTAAAAAACGAAGCTCTAGATATTGAAGTAATGTATCAAAAATGGAAAGAATTATCCGATACAACTCAATTTTCAATACAAGATTTACAAACTATTTTTAAAATTGAAGCATCAAATAAAATATCAGCATCAGATGATGCCTTTGCTATAGCTTTACTTTTCTTAAAATTAAAAACGAAATTAGGGATTTATTGAAATTTTAAACGGACTATTTTCTGATTTTATTTTGTGTGATAATCGCTTTTAATTTCGTTTTTAAATCTTCGCTCGTATCCATAATCATTTGTTCGTTTGTTGGAAAAACTACTGCGCGTTTGTCAAAATTCGGATAGTATTCTTGCTCACATGCCAGTTTATCTCCTTTGTAATTGGCATATACATTTTCAAAAATAAATTCACTAGAAATTGGAAATGTTTGCAAGAGTTGATTGCTTTTCAAATCAATATAATCCACTTTTGCAACAACTTGAGCCGATTTGAATTGTCTGAATTCATATACTGAAATTTTAACAGTTTTAAAATCGTCAACCATAATCGGATTTCCTTCACTATCTTTTACGACATTTCCTCTTGTATCAAGTAGTTTTTTTTGCCCAATTTTAATCTGTTTTTCTTTGTTAAATTCTTTCTCCTTTATTTGTTCAGGAGAAATGCTTAATTGTCTAAAATTTAAAACTATACCATAATCATAATTGATTCCTTTTTGTTTATTGATATGGTAAACGGTCCATTTGTCATTCAATCCATAAGTACTAAAATCCAACAAATCATTTTCTAAACGCATTGGAATTATCATATTAGTCTCATTTTTAGAATAAACCGTAACATAATCAATCCCTTTATTTTTGGCTTCCTCCATCAATTTATGGACATCTTTAAAATTTGGATTGATGCTTTCTAAATAAATTAAATCATCATAAGCCCTACGAATATTCATTTTATTATTTGTTGCCAAAAGCGCTTTTGTATTAGAATACAAGTATTTAGACAAGGCATTTTTGCTGCTTATAATTTCATCAGAATAATTATCAAAAGTAAAAGTTGCAGTTCTACCTTCTTTTAAAAGGGTCAAAGGCAACAAAGGTCTAATTTTTTCTTGGCGATTATTTAATTGCAAATAAGTGTTAAAAACCTTTTCCAAATTGGATGGATTAGCGTCTTTGATTAATAAATCTATCGATCTCAAATCTCGTTCTTTGGCTTTGGCAAAAGCGTCTTCAAGTAAATATATATACTCTTGTTTTCCTTTTCTCTCTTTGTTATTTCGGAGGCTCGAAACAGCATTTTCTATGGCATTATCATAATCGCCTGAAGCAACCATTTTTTGTGTTTGCTTTACCCCACAAGAAGTTATCAAAAGGAAAAACGATAATAGAATTGAAATATTTCTCATATTATATGAAATTTTAAATGACAAATATATTGAATTTTGCCATTAAAAAATCCGATATTTCTATCGGATTTTGATTATAATTTTTTGCTTGAAATGGCATCTAAAAGTAATTGTGCCGTTGCTTTATTGGTAGCTAGTGGCACATTGTGCACATCACAAACTCGAATGAGCATGTTTATATCTACTTCGTGTGCGTGACTTGAATTGGGGTCTTTAAAGAAAAGCACCATTTGTGTTTTGCCTTCTGCAACTCTAGCGGCAATTTGAGCATCACCTCCCATTGGACCCGAAAGCATTTTTGTTACTTGGAAGCCTGCATTTTCAGCTTGTCCGCCTGTGGTTCCCGTGGCAATGAGTGAAATATTTTCTGAATGAAGTAGTGATTGATTTTTGTTTAAAAACTGAACCATATCCGCTTTCATTCTATCGTGAGCTATGATTGCAATTTCCATTTTATTTGTTTAAAATATGATATTGAATCAAACCGTCAATTGGTCTTCTTAGGACAGTTCCTACTCTGATATCATATTCTGCTAAAATAGCTTCTAATTCATCTTTTAAATAAAAAGCAATTGAACCCACAAAATGTACTAATACATCTCTATGATTTTCGAATTGCATGATGTAATTTTCTGCAAAATCTTTCATTTCTGCACGGATAATATTTTGACAAAAAGCATTGTCTTTGTGCTTAATTAAAAATTTTGCAAATGTTGCCAAATACGCATTTGGATTCGGCTCTTTATAAAGATTATTTTTTATATAATCGGCATCAAGATTGTACTCTTCTTCAAATTCAGTAGCTAATTCTTTTGGCATTTTATTAAAATAGTAGCCTCGTAGCAAGTGTCTTCCAAATCGATTTCCACTACAATCATCCATTGCAATATATCCAAGAGATTGTACTTTTTGATGCAAAACTTTTCCGTCAAAATAACTACAATTTGACCCTGTTCCTAGAATACAAACAATGGCACTTTCGTCTTTTGGCGTTGTTGCAAAAACTGCGGCATAAGTATCTTCATAAACTGAAACACTAGCTTTTGTAAAATAGTCTCTGAAAACTTCCGATAAAAAAGATTTCATTCTATCGGTACCACAACCTGCACCATAAAAGTAAAGAAAATTAGCTTTGTCTTTGTTATGAGAAATATCAAATTTATCATCTAGTCGTGCTATAATTTCTTCTTTGTCTAATACTTCCGGATTCAATCCTAAGGTTTGTGTGGTAAACAACACTTTCCCGTTTTCGTCAATCGCAATCCAATCGGCTTTGGTGGAACCACTATCTACTAATAATTTCATTGGTATTTAAAATTAAATATTTCAGATTTTGTCCCAAAATAAAGGAAAAAAATTCAAAATGGTTGTTTTGATTAGGTAAAAAAAGTCCCGTCAATTTAAAGATTAACGGGACTGTGTAAATATATAAATTTATTTTAAACCTGCAATATGAACTGATAAATCAATTAATTTGCTTGAATATCCATACTCATTATCATACCAAGAAATGATTTTGAAGAAGGTTGAATTCAATCCAATTCCAGCATGTGAATCCACAATAGAAGTTCTTGAATCGGATACGAAATCTTGAGAAACCACTAAATCTTCTGTGTATCCTAAAATACCTTTCATTGTAGTTTCAGATGCTAATTTTAGTGCACCCATTATTTCAGAATAAGAAGTTTCTTTTGCCAATTTCACGGTTAAATCTACTACAGAAACGTCAGTTGTAGGAACGCGCATTGACATACCTGTTAATTTTCCGTTCAATTCTGGAATAACTTGTCCTACCGCTTTTGCAGCTCCAGTAGATGATGGAATAATATTACATGATGCAGCACGTCCACCTCTCCAGTCTTTTTTCGATGGACCATCAGTAGTCATTTGAGTAGAAGTTGTAGCGTGAACTGTTGTCATTAAACCTTCTACAATTCCGAAATTATCATTAATTACTTTAGCCAATGGCGCTAAACAGTTGGTTGTACAAGAAGCGTTAGAAACAACAGTATCCGTTGCTAAAGCTTTAGTATGATTTACTCCCATTACAAACATTGGAGCATCAGCTGAAGGTGCAGAAATGATTACTTTTTTTGCTCCTCCTTTAATGTGAGCACTTGCTGTTTCTTTCGTTGTGAAGAATCCAGTACATTCAGCAACAACATCAACATCAACTTCGTTCCATTTTAAATTAGCAGGGTCTCTTTCTGCAGTAATTCTAATATGTTTGTCGTTTACAAAAAGTTTTCCGTCAATAACTTCTACTTTTCCTGCAAAACGTCCGTGAACTGAATCGTATTTTAATAAGTAAGCCAAGTGATCTACATCCAATAAATCATTGATTGCTACTACTTCAACATTATCTCTATTGTAAGATTCTCTAAATACAATTCTTCCAATTCTACCAAATCCGTTTATTCCTAATTTTACTTTTGACATTTTTTTTAAGCTTTAGGCAATAAGTTTTTAACTTAATGCCGGTTATAAATAGTATTTATTTTAAATTTTAATTTTATTTTATGTGGACATTATTTCAGAAACACGCAATAATTCGCGGTCAATTTCGGTATGTCCTTTAATCGCTTGTAATAAAGGCGTAAGCGC
>CAIRNC010000519.1 GCA_903879875.1 uncultured Bacteroidota bacterium | reverse complement strand
GAATACAACCCTATTGATGATGGCGAATTTCAACAAGCTTCTGAAGAAGCCATAAATGCCTATATTAAGGCTTTAACGGCAAATGATATTGTAGCCAAAGTGCGAAGAAGCAGAGGAAAAGATATTGATGCCGCCTGTGGACAATTAGCCAATAAGGAAGCATAAAAAAAGCCGCCTCAATTCGAGACGGCTTATATATTTTGTTTTAAAGGAAAAACTATTTACAATGTAATATTGTGAGCCACTCCATTCAAAGTAAAAACGGCTTGATTATCACAATCTCCGTTTCCATAATCTAATGTAGCATTGTTGGATCCTTTTACGTAAGAAATAACGCCTTGTACAATACGATTACAATTTAATTTTACAATTAAAGCAGAAGTTATATTAACTGACGTTGTGTTACTGTTTGATGTATTAGTCCAATTTCCAGTAATTGAATACACATTATCAAGCGGATTTAATGGTGTAGAATAACCTGCAGTCATTGTTCTAGTAGCAGTTCCAACTTTATGATGTACATGCCCATTTGGATGCGTGGCTGTTATATCTATAGCAATATTTACTACAGGACCGTTAGATGTAAGGGTTCTCGTTAAAGTTTTAGTTCCTTCAATTTTTATTCCGTTATGATAAAAATTATCAAACGAACAGTTGATGGTATGAGAAGTTGCATTGGGCAAGTAAGGGAAAGAAAAAATAATTTTACCTTTTAAAGTGTTTCCATTATTTAAAGTACAACCTGTGTTGCCAAAATCAATTGTTTTGGTAATAGTACCTCCTACTGTGGCTGGAAGACCAGTAACTGAAACATTAGCACAAGAAGGTAAATCTAAAACACCTCTTCCAGAAATTCCATCGGCAGTACTTAATTGTCCTTCAATTAAATTAGTAACATCGTCACCGGCTGTAACTAATTTTGAAGTTTCCGCAACATCATCCGAAGTGATGGTTGAGTTCAATAAATTGTCTTTGTTACAACTTACTATTGCAAGTGAAAAAACCATAGCAATCATTAAAATTTTTGTTTTCATAGTATTATTGTTTAGTGTTATACATTCTAAGACTATAACAAATATAAAAGGTTTAAAATAAAAAAAAGAAATTTTATGAATTTTAACTTTTCAACTTTATATCATAATATTGTATCTTTGAAAAATCAATGAAAATTACAGAGCAAATAAAACAACCTATTCTGCATGAAATGGAACTTTTTGAGAAAAAGTTCCACGATGCTATGTCTTCTAAAGTGGCTTTGCTCAATCGAATTACCTATTACATTGTGAATCGAAAAGGGAAGCAAATGCGTCCTATGTTTGTTTTCTTAACCGCCAAAATGGTTTCGGGTGGAATGGTTAACGAACGAACTTATAGAGGTGCTTCAGTAATTGAGTTGATTCATACGGCAACTTTGGTTCATGACGATGTGGTGGACGACAGTAACCGCCGTAGAGGATTTTTCTCTATAAATGCACTTTGGAAAAATAAAATTGCAGTGTTAGTTGGCGATTATTTACTTTCCAAAGGATTGCTTCTTTCAATCGATAACGGTGATTTTGATTTGTTGCGAATTATTTCAGTAGCCGTTCGGGAAATGAGCGAAGGTGAACTACTTCAAATAGAGAAAGCACGACGTTTGGATATTTCTGAAACCGTATATTATGAAATTATCCGTCAAAAAACAGCTACTTTAATTGCTGCTTGCTGTGCACTTGGAGCAAAATCAATTATTGAAGATGAGGCTGAAGTAGAAAATATGCGAAAATTTGGTGAACTGATTGGAATGGCTTTTCAAATAAAAGACGATTTGTTTGATTATACAGATGATGCCATTGGCAAACCCACTGGAATTGACATTAAAGAACAAAAAATGACTTTACCTTTGATTCATGTTTTGAATAATTGTACTTCAAAAGAAAAATCGTGGTTGATTAATTCCATTAAAAACCACAACAAAGACAAAAAAAGAGTGAAAGAAGTTATCGCTTTTGTCATCAATAATAATGGGTTGTTGTATGCTGAAAACAAAATGATTGCCTTCCAACAAGAAGCGTTGTTATTGCTTGAACATTATCCAAATTCTATTTATAAAGACGCTTTGACCTTGATGGTTAATTATGTAATTGAGCGAAAAAAATAGCGCTTAATTACTTGATATTAGTATTGGAATTTTTATTTTTATAGACGTTCCCTCTCCTTTTTTAGAAACAATATCAAATGTTCCATTAGATTTAGCGATAATTGTTTTACTTAAAAACAAGCCCAATCCAATTCCTTCTTGCTCAATTTCTTCTCTATTAAATTGACTCATTTCGTCTATTTTTTCTATTTCTTCTGAAGAAAGTCCGATACCATAATCCTGTATTTCTATTTCATATAATGCTTCTTCAATTCTTTTTCCAGAAATAAAAACCTTTGCAGGTGTATTTGAAAATTTAATCGCATTATCTATTAATTCAAACAAGACGAAACTCATAAAATCAGGATTTATTTTGAGCGTTTCCTGAGCAATTTCAGCATTGATTTCAAATCTCGAATCAAACCAATTAGAAGATAATTTGGTCGAAGTTTTTGAAAAAATTTTGGATATTTCTGTGCTTTCTGAATTTGTAAATTGGATTAGATTATTTTTAAGGTTTTGAAAAAGTGCTAAATTTTTTATAATCCTATTCAATCTTTCACCTGAAACTTTTATAGCATCATAGAAAATTGCAACCTCATCTTTCTTTAAAGATTCTCCATTATCGATTAAAAGCTCTATAGAACCCAAAATGCCGTTTAGAGAAGTATTAAGTTCATGTAACAAATAATTATTTTTACTTAAATCAAAAGAATAAGCCGTAGATTTAATTTCTAGAAACCTATTGATTCTAGTTTCTATTACCCTTAGTAGCTCTTCTGCTTTAAAAGGTTTGAACAAAAAGTCATCTGCACCTTCTAGCATGGAATCTCGCAAAATATGCTCTCCTTTTTTGGCAGTTAAAAACACAAAAGGAATGGTTCTTAAGAACCTATTGGCCAATACTTTTTCATGAAACAAATTTCCATCCATTATAGGCATCATAATATCTGAAATAATCAAATCGGGTGTCCAATTTTCCAATAATTTTAAAGCCTCCAGTCCGTTACAAGTAGTTTTAACTTCATAATTCTCATAGGACAGAATTTCACAAATTGAATCTCTAAGTACCAATTCGTCATCGACTAATAGTATTTTCTTTTTATTCATAGTTGATATTTTTAATTTGGTATTTTAAATTAAGGTTGATTTATTAAAACATATGGAAATTGAAGCGTAACTTTCGACCCATAATTTTCTTTGCTGGTAAATTTTATTTTTCCGCCTAATAGCGTTGTAAATTGATCTATTATTGACAAACCAAGACCCGAACCTACAATGGTACTGGTATTACTTGCTCTATAAAACGCATTAAAAAGTTGAGAAACATCATCTTTGGGAACACCAATTCCATAGTCGATAACGTGAATTTTAAAATCGTTTTGTAAGTATTCAACATTCATTTTTGGACTTTTTTTATTAACTGAATATTTAAAAGCATTACTGATTACATTGGTTAAAATATGCACTAACAATTCTTCGTCTGAATATACCAATTGCTCGTCTCCTTCAAATGAAAACTCAATGCTTCGTCCATCGGGTTGGTTTTGAAAATAAGTAGCAATAAACGATTGACAAAATGCTGTGAAACGAATAGGTTTGATGGATTTTTTAATATGATTGGCTTCATGTTTACCATATATCAAAACATTTTCCATCAATTCAGTCATACGTTGAACTTCATTTTTAATTCTAGAAGTATAGGTACTTAGGTTTAGAGAAGCTGGCATTGCTGTTTGCGCCATTTTCAACTCTATGAGTTCCGTATTCGAATAAATAACGGTAAAAGGAGTTCTAAATTGATGGGAAACCGTGCTCACAAATTTCGATTTCAGTTCATTGAGTTGACGCTCCTTTTGAAGGGCACTTTTTAAGGTTTCTTCCGATTTTATTCTTTCAGAAATGTCTCTACTGGATGTTTGTAGTTTTTGTAATACACCATTAGAATCATAAATTGGAATAGAAAAAGTTTCTAACCAAATATATTCGCCGCTTTTAGTCTTATAGCGATAAATCATTCCTTTTGAAATTTTATTTGTAACAAATTCTTTATGTCTTTGTGTTACATGTGGAATATCATCGGGATGGATGTGTTTGTAAGGAGAAGTTCCAAGTAATTCTTCTGGTTCATAACCCGTTACCTTTTTTATTGAATTTGAGGAATACAAATAAATACCTTCAGGGCTAAATTGCGAAATTACGTCAATGGTATTTTCTGTAATGAATCGATATTTTTCTTCAGAAATTTGGAGTTTTAATTCTTTTTCAACCACATCGGTAAAATCGACATCTGTACCCATAATTTCAATTGGAATACCCTGCATATTTCTTTTTACTTTAGCATTGTAGCGCAACCATACATAATGCCCTTTTTTGTGTAACATTCTTTTCACCCCTGTATAAACCTCTGATTTTCCATCTAAAAAATCTTTCAACTCGGTTTCTATGCGATTTACATCATCTTTATGTAGTAAAGATTTATAAAATGTTGCCGAACTGGTCACCTCTTCTGAAGAGTAGCCCAAAACTCCTTCCCAATTATAAGAATAATTAAATTGGTTGGTGATTAAATTTTTATTCCAAATTGCTTGCTTTGCCGTTTTAATGAAAAAGTCCAATTGTTTAACCGTTTCGCTTAAAGCAAGCGCCTTGTTATCGGTACTAATTCGAGTACCAATACTATTCGCTGCTGCTACCAATGCTGTAATTTCAATGGAGCTCCATTCTCTTATTTCTCTGCAATCAATATAACTGATCCAACCCCAAAACAACTCTTCAGAAAATATAGGCACAAATAGACACGCCTTAATTTGCTTTAATTCCATATATGCCTTAAATGAAGTACTCGAATTTTCAGCTACAGTAGCATAATAGGTTTTGTTTTCAAATAGCATTTGAAAGAGTTCTGGAAAATTTTCAGATGAAATCCCTTCTAAATCAAAATTGCAACTGTCTTTTTGAACACAAAATTCACATTGCTTGTTTTCATAAGAATACTGCAACTGTTCCTGTTCCGGATTGGTTTTGTATATAAAACATTTGTCTATATTTTGTGCTTCAGCCAATAGTGAAATACAAGAACTCAAAGCCTCATTTAAATTAATGTCTTTGAGTAAAATGGTAGTTGATTTTAAAACTCCTTCTAGTAATTTTTGCATATTTATTGGGAATATTTTAACAAATGTATCTTAATTGTTAAATCAACTAAACTTAATGGGTTTGATTTAAAAAATATGAGTTATAATTTAAAATTAAAGCCGTAATTTAGTCGAATGAAAAATCCCCCAATAGAAGCAGTATTAATTGAAGACGATTTGGCTTTAGGCGAAGCTATGAACGAATTGTTAACCTTAAATAATTTTAACGTTAAATGGTTAAAAAACGGCGTTGAAGCCTTACACTATTTAAAATCGAACGTGCCTGACATTATCATTAGTGATTTGATGATGCCATTAATGGACGGTGAGCAACTGTTCTTGAATTTAAAAAAATTGAAAACGCTAAATGCCGTTCCTTTTATTATCATTACGGCTAATTTAGACGATACCATTCAGCTGAGACAATTGGAACATGGCGTTACCGATTTTATCAGGAAACCTTTTAAAACGGTAGAATTACTTCTTAAAATTCAAAATTTAATTGCACTCAAACAAAACATTATTAATAAATACAAGCCCGATCCGTTTTCGAAAATAACGATTAAACTTTCAGAAAAAGATTTTATGTCATCTGTAAATGAAATTGTATTGAAAAATATAAAATCTAAAGTAGATGTTAACGAATTGGCTTCGCAATTATTTATAAGTAAATCAACATTGGACAAAAAAACTAGAAAGTATGCCAATTGTAATATTAGCCAATATATTAGAGAATTAAAACTGGATTTTGCGGTAAAAATGATGGATTTAGGAGAACGTAATTTTCAGTTTTTGGCTGATGAAACAGGATTTAAATCATTATCTTATTTCTCTACCAGTTTCAAACAATATAAAGGTATTACTCCTAGGGACTATGTGAAAAATATTTCCAAATAAAAATTTATTATTCAGGCAACGGGCAAATAGTGTATGCTATTTACCTCCTACTAAATTGAGCTGATTACGCCGTTGATATCTCGATTTAACTAGACGTTGCCTGAAAAAACAACTTAAATTATTTAAACTACCATAAGATTTTCGCCTTCATGGAAGATTGAAGCCATAGAAAGATTCGTTTGAATGTTTTCTACAATCTCTGATTTGCTTTTGTTAAAGTCTAACAGTGTTATGTTTTCTATTTCACTCAAACGGGCATTAATTTTTTTGTATTTTGAATAGAACAAAAGATTATTTGTCTTGCTGAATATCCACATTAAATCTAAAAGTTCAATTTCAGAATTAAGGATAAAAATGACTGCCATATATTTTTTGAAATCTATATGTTCTGAGTCATTTAATGATTTAAATTTTTCAAAATCAAATTCACTACCTAGTTTTTGTTTAAAAAAATTAGCATAAGCTGTAGAATTGTCGTAAATTAAAACCTCATTTTTCATAGTTCATTATTTTATAAATTATTTTTTGTGCAAAAGTTACATCCTTTTTATTTTAACTTCGCTAGTGCCTTAAATCTGGGTTTTCCAATCTATATTTCTTAAAATATTGAATGAACTCAATTGCATCTTGTTGGGATTGCTTTTTAATTTTAAAGCCAAGCGGTTTAGAATAGCATAATATTATTTTTACAAATACTTTTTTCTTATTATAGAAAATGGCAAACAGTAAAAGCATTGAGAATCCAATAAAAAAAGAAAACTTCAAAATCCAAACATTTAAATAGAAACACATCCCCAAAAGGAACATTATGATAAATAAAATTGCAATTCTTTTTATTTTTTTACTGGCTATTTTTTTCTCTCTAACTGTCAAAAAAGCAACCTCTTTAATATTTAATTCTTGATTGAAATTGCTTATCAGTATTTTATCATCATATATCTTTCCGAAATTATTTTCAAAAAAAACAACGGTTTCATTTGTCATTTGTTGACGACTTAATAAATTTAATAAATAACCTTTTTAATGACCATATCGCTTTAATCTATGACGATTTATATAAATTTAACAATTTTCATAAATTTATTTTTAAAAATCTTCTAACAAATATATTCCAATTGAAATTTCTTTTGTGGTTTTTGGGTTTGGTTTAAAAAGATGTATTGATAATTTAAAAAAGAGATGCCTTTTTAGGAAATATAAAGATAAAGTAGCGTTATAATCAGTTTAATTGAAGTGTCTCTAGGATTATAAGAAGTATTAGTTTACAAATACATCCTCTTTTGACGGAATAGGTTTTGGTATGTTCAATAAAAAAACAGCACCTTTAAAAAGGTGCTGTTTAAAAATTATTTTCAGGCTACTTATATAAATATAACCCCATATTTATTCTACTAAAGTGTTAAATATTCCCTTAAAAAACACGCTCAACATAGAAGTTGCCTGAAATATTTTTGATATATTATAATCATTAATAAAGTCATAAAAAAACAGTAGCTAAAGTTAGATTCATTTGAATATCATCAACAATCTCTATTTTACTTTTACTAAAGTCTAACAACTTTATAGACTCAATTTGATCCAAACGTTCATTTATTTTTTTAAATTTAGAGTAAAACAATAAATTTTTTGTTTTGTTTAAAATCCACATTAAATCTAGAAGCTCTATTTCGGAGTTAAGTATAAAAATAACAGCTCCATACTTTTTAAAATCTATATTTTCTGAATTTCTAAAAGCCCTGTGTTTTTCGAAATCAAATTCTCTTCCTAGCTTTTGCTTAATATAATTAGCATATGCACAAGAGTTGTCATAAATTAAAACATCTCTTTCCATGACTGAATTTGTTTTAAGAAACTTCATTAGTTATAGCCAATGAAGCTTCTTGGTTTTTTAAAAAATAACTTTTTTTGTAATTACTATTCCTTGATCTGAAGTGATTTGTGCAATTAAAACTTCCCCGTTTGATTGTAAATCTTTAAATTCAGTTGTAGAAGCATTTATTGCATTTTGCTCTTTAATCAATTTCCCTTGAATATCAAAAAGACGAACGGATTTCATACTGTTTGTTCCTGTATTTATTTTCAAAATATTATTTTGATTAAATACAATTACATTATTTTCATTTAAAACTGGATTAGTAGTTCCAAGTTGACTTGCAGTTGCATATACTATTTCAAAACGCGTATTGAAAACACCGGTTGCAGTTACAAATGCGTATGGACTTTGTTTCAAATCATGTGTAATACCCATTAAATTGTCTTTAATATAAATATTTTGTGATTCAAGAAATAAACCATCCACATGATCAATTGAAATGGTATAATTACCCGCAATTGTAGTTTTAAAAGTCAGAGGCACTACATCTGTATTTGTGAAAGGTAAAGAACGTCCTTGAACAATAAATTCTCCATTGTTTAAATACGAATTTAATGCAATTTGACTATCATTGATATAAGTCCCATCAATTCCTGGATCAACGCCATTTGTAGCATTTGTCATATAGCCTAACAACATTTGGTTTGCGGGGAAATTTTCATTGGCCAAATTTATCCAAATTCTATGTCTTTCTACAGAAAGTGTTTTTAACAACTGATTGTTATTGTTAGAAACACGCATAGCATTATTGAACGCAACTGTATTTGATGTTGCTTTTACAATAAAACCTTGCCCAACATCAATAGTACGGTTAGGTTCAATCGCACTTAATCCACTTTTATTTGAAACACCTCCCATTACAGTATAGGTTGCGTAAGAAGAATTAGCAGAGTTATTGGTTTTTCTCCAAAAATAAATCGCTTCTGTAATGTTGTTTGTTAGCATAAACATATCGGCATCAATTGGTGAAGGATATGGATTTCCAATGCTATTGTATGCATTAGAAGTCACCGGTATATTGTAATCACCATTATTAGGTACCCCTTCAAAACGTCCTGACCATACCGTTGGTGTAGTGTCTGAAAATGTATTTGGAGTACGAATTAAAATACCTTTACCTGCTTCAAAAGAGGTACTTGCAGGTGTAGCAATTGCATTATAAGCATTAGAAGTAGGATTATAAGTGTAAAATCTATTCGCTAAAGTTTGAGTTGAAAAAGATTGCAAATTTTGTGATGCAACTGGTGAAGACCATAATAAATAATCCAATCTTTTTAAAGGCGAACTATTTCTTTTAACTATTATATTACCCAAGTTGGTATTGATGTCTTCCGTTTGAATTAAATTGGCATTGGTTTCAAAAGTCAAAGAGGCTCCTAAACTTACAGTTACAGTGGAAGTGATAAAAAAACTATAACCTGAAGTAATTACAACAATTGCACCATTATTTACAGTCAAAGTATTTGCAGTTAAATCGGTTGTTGCGGTATAGTTTCCAGAAATGATTGCGTCAGTGCTAGCATCTGGAATACCATTACTCCATGTTGTACCATTCCAAATCGTAGTCAAGTTGCTGTTTTGATTCATTATACTATTTTTAGTAGCACTACACATTAAAACAAAGCTAGAATCATTTTTTAAAACTCGACTGGAAGAGTTGTTTTTTGAAAAAAGCACATTACAAACCATCAATAGGGAAATTGTGGTTAAAATTGATTTTTTAGTTTTCATAATAAATAAAATTAAAGGGTTAGTTGATTTTATCGACAATTATTGCTGTTTGTCGATACAATATTAATCACTTCTTTTTAATTAGACATCAATATTGGCTATGTTTTAAAATTATTTCCTTATG
>CAIRNC010000518.1 GCA_903879875.1 uncultured Bacteroidota bacterium | reverse complement strand
GAGGAAACTTTGAAGAAAACGGTTCAAGAATTAAACAGTGAGCAGGTAAAATATTGTGTGGCCGATGTTTCAAAATCAAAAGAGGTAGCCCATTATATCGCTGAAACGGTTAAGCAATTTGGTAAAATCGATGTGTTCTTTAACAATGCGGGCATTGAAGGGGTTGTACAACCAATTGTGGATTACCCTGAAGAAATTTTTGATAAAGTTATTGCCGTCAATGTAAAAGGTATTTGGTTGGGCAACAAATATGCACTACCTCAAATGAATGACGGTGGCAGTATTATTTTGGCATCATCTGTTGCAGGAGTTTTGGGTTTTGCTGGTTTGGGTGCTTATGTAACCAGTAAACACGCGGTTGTAGGTATTATGCGAACTTCCGCCATTGAAGCTGCACCAAGAAAAATTAGGGTCAATTCCGTACATCCGTCACCGGTTAACAATCGAATGATGCGTGCTATAGAAGAAGGCGCTTCTGCGGGACATGGTGCTGCAGTTCAAAAACAATTTGAAGACACCATTCCATTAGGGCGATATGCCGAACCTATTGAAATTGCAAAATTGGTTTTATTTCTTGCAAGTGATGATAGCCAATTTATTACGGGTACCACTCAGATTATTGATGGTGGCATGTGTGCACAATAAAAAAGGATAGCAAAGAATTAATTGCTATGTTTGTCTTTTATACATCGGTTTATAAAAAATGCGTTAAGACAAGCGAAACTTAAATAAAACAAAAATGAATTCACAATGAAAATAGTTCTTATAGTAGTCGGAATAATGGCTGTATTATTTATAGTATTTCAAATTTACATCTCAATGGCAACAGGCAAAACAGAAACGCAGTTATACAAAGTAATCCAGGTGGAGAAAGATTTTGAAATCAGGTATTATCCATCAACCACAATGGCTGTGATTACTTCGTCTGCCAAAACCTATAAAGAACTAGGAAGTTCGGGTTTCAACAAATTAGCAGGATATATTTTTGGTGGGAATAATGAAAAAAAACAAATAGCGATGACTTCTCCAGTACACATGGATATCAGTGATAGCCTTTCGAGTATGAGTTTTGTAATGCCAGCTAATTTCAACAAAGACAATTTGCCACAACCTGATAATGCTGCTGTAGCCATTACAACTGCACCGGATGAATATGTGGCAGCAATTACTTTTGGTGGATTTGCTACAGAGGAAGCGATAAAAAAACAGATTGTGCTACTTGAAAATGCTTTAAAAGAAAAACATCTTTCTTACTACGGACACTTTCGGCTTTTGGGATACAATCCTCCATTTCAATTTTTTGGTAGAAAGAATGAGGTGATTGTTTCGCTTAACTGGAATTTAAAATAAACTTTAGGATTAATTAAACCAAATTTCCTCAATAATGACCCTAACAGAAATAATCAACTACCGACGTTCGATACGAAATTATAAAGCACTTCCTATAGCTACTGAAAAAGTGAAACAGTGTATCGCATTAGCAACTTTGGCACCCAATAGTTCCAATATGCAACTTTGGGAGTTTTACCACATAACAACTCCAGAAACTCTAAAGGAGCTTTCAATAGCCTGTTTGAATCAGGAAGCGGCCACTACGGCACAACAAATGGTCGTTTTTGTAACCAGACAAGATTTATATTTAAAAAGAGCTAAAAAAATATTGGCATTAGAAACACAAAATTGCATCAAAAACAGTCCTAAAGAAAAACAAGCAAAAAGAATCAACAGATGGAAATTGTACTACGGAAAAGTAATGCCTTTATTGTATGCAAGATGCTTTGGAATTTTAGGATTGATTCGTAAAATAGCAGTAAATATCATTGGACTATTTAGACCAATTGTTTATCAAGTAGCTGAAAATGATATGAGAGTTGTAGTTCATAAAACATGTGCATTGGCTGCACAAACATTTATGTTAGCAATGGCTAATGAAAAATATGACACTTGTCCCATGGAAGGATTTGACAGCAAAAAAGTGAAAAGCATTTTGAAATTACCTTATGGAGCAGAAATCAACATGGTTATTTCTTGCGGCATACGAAATGAAAATGGAGTTTGGGGCGACAGAATGAGAATTCCATTTGAAGAAGTTTATCAAGAAATTTAACTGTCAGATTACATCACTATTTTACTTTGTTTAAGTTATAGTAATTTAGAGTAGTGCAAACTTCTGGCACTGCCAATCATCTTTACTACACGTTTTTCGATTACACCTCACTTTCTTTTGTACTGTTCAGCGAGACAATAACGCCAATAGCAAGGGCCAGCACTATAAAACCAAGCGAAGCCCATTCGGGCACTTCGAGCACTTCTTTCAGAAGCATCTTTAGTCCTACAAAGCTTAAAATGGCAATCAAACTGTATTCTAAATGAATGAATTTCTGTAGCATATTCGCTAGGAAAAAATACATGGAACGCAAACCCAATATGGCAAAAATATTGGAGCTAAAAACAATAAAAGGGTCGGAAGTAATGGCTAAAATCGCAGGCACACTGTCAACAGCAAAAACAACATCCATCACTTCAATAACAATTAGAGTGACAAATAGCGGTGTTGCCGCTTTGCCTTTTAGGGTTTGGATAAAAAACTTTTCCTTGTTGGTTTCCGCCGTTATTGGAATAATTTTTCCAAGGGTTTTATAAACAAATGATTCTTTAGGTTCAAAGGCATCATCATCTTTAGAAAACAACATTTTTACAGCCGTGAATAGTAAAAAAGCACCAAAAAGATAAGAAGTCCAACTGAATTTATTAATCAGAATCACACCAAATGAAATCATTAAACCTCTGAGCACTATGGCACCCAAGATGCCCCAAAACAAAACCCGATGTTGGTACTTCTGAGGTATTTTGAAGGACGAAAAAATAATGGCAATCACAAAAATATTGTCAATACTCAGAGAAAGTTCAATCAAATAACCCGTTATAAATTTTATAGCGGCATCAATAGGGGAGAGGTGCGTTACATTATTAATTGTATTAAAATGATACAATCCATAAATGACTACCGAAAAAAACATTGCAGATAGAAACCAAATCAGTGTCCACTTTGACGCTTCTTTTGAAGTAATAATGTGAGGCGTTTTATTAAAAACACCTAAATCTAATGCTAGAATTAGGAATACTAGGGTGATAAATAATATCCAAACAATCATAAGTACAAATTTATTTCTATTTCTTACAAAGATAGTTTTTGGTAAACAAATTTCAATGCGAATTGTGAAAAAGAAACCACTATTCTAAAACAGTTTAGATGAAATCTTTATAAAAATTCCTATTTTTGCACTCTAATTTTTTTAAAATGGCGAATACATACAAAATAGCAGTTATTCAATTAAACCTCAATGATAAGGCTGAAAACAACTTGAAAAAATGTTTGAGTTGGGTGAGAGACGCAGCGAGTCAAGGTGCCGAAGTGATTTCGTTGCCGGAATTGTACAGCAGTCACTATTTTTGTCAAAGTGAAGATGTTGCTAATTTTGCCTTGGCAGAACCTTTATACAGCACTTCGTTTATTGCATTTAGTGCTTTAGCAAAAGAATTAGGGGTGGTAATCATTGTTCCTTTTTTCGAAAAAAGAATGGCAGGAATTTATCACAATAGCGCTTACATTATCGATACTGATGGTTCAGAAGCAGGTTTATATAGAAAAATGCACATTCCAGACGACCCTCATTTTTACGAAAAATTCTATTTCACGCCTGGCGATTTGGGTTTCAAAGCTTTTCCTACTCAAAAAGGAAAAATTGGAACACTGATTTGTTGGGATCAATGGTATCCAGAAGCAGCACGATTAACGGCTTTGCAAGGTGCTGAGGTGTTGTTTTATCCAACCGCAATTGGTTGGCACCCGTTAGAAAAAGACGAATATGGCGTAAACCAACACGGTGCTTGGATGAATGTAATGAAAGGACACGCTGTGGCAAATGGTGTTTATGTTGCTGCCGCCAATAGAATAGGGTTGGAGCAATATATTGAAGGAACCGCTGGTATTCAGTTTTGGGGTTCTTCGTTTATTGCTGGCCCACAGGGTGAAATTTTGGCGCAAGCCTCACAAGATAAAGAAGAAATTCTGATTGCCGAAGTCGATTTGGATTTACAAGAAAATGTGCGTCAGAATTGGCCGTTTTTTAGAGACCGAAGAATTGATGCTTTTGGTGATATTACAAAAAGAGCAATCGACTAGTTATGAGTGCAAACACAAGAAGATTCCCCGCCGAATGGGAAAAGCAACAAGGCATTTTACTTTGTTTTCCGCATAACGGCAACGATTGGCCAGGAAAATACGAGGCGATTCAATGGGCTTTTGTCGAATTTATAAAAAAAGTAGCCACTTTCGAACAAGTATTTTTAGTCGTTGCCGATGAAAAATTAAAAGCAAAAGTATCGGAAATGTTGGAAATAGCCACTGTCGATAGGACGAAGGTTGTTTTCATCATTCATAAAACCAATCGGAGTTGGATGCGGGATTCGGGACCGATTATTGTTCAAAATGGAACGAAAAGAGAAGCGTTGAATTTCAATTTTAACGGTTGGGCAAAATACAAGAACATCAATTTAGACAAGCACGTTCCAGCTAAAGTTAGTGAAATTTTAAAACTGCCATTAACGCAAGTGCAATATAAGGGAAAGCCTGTAATTGTTGAAGGTGGCGCTATAGATTCTAATGGAAAAGGCACATTACTGACTTCAGAAGAATGCTTGATGCACCCCGATATTCAAGTTCGAAATCCTAATTTTACCAAAGCCGATTACGAAGCTGTTTTCAAAGAATATTTAGGAATTACCAACGTAATTTGGTTGGGCGACGGTATTGAAGGCGACGATACGCATGGACATATTGACGATTTATGTCGTTTTGTGAATGAAGATACTATTATAACCATTGTAGAATCGGACACGAAAGACCACAATTATAAACCTTTGCAAGACAATTTGAAACGATTGCAAAATGCCAAATTAGAAAACGGAAAATCACCGAAAATTGTCACGTTACCGATGCCCAAACGCATTGATTTTGATGGACTTCGATTGCCAGCCAGTTATGCTAATTTCCTAATTTTGAATCAATGTGTTTTGGTTCCTACTTTTAACGATGCCAACGACAGAAATGCTTTAAACATAATCGCTGATTGCTTTCCTGAAAGAGAAATTATTGGGATTAATGCTATTGATTTGATTTGGGGTTTTGGAACATTGCATTGTTTGAGCCAACAAATTCCAGAATAATTACCTTCATTTTATAACTAATTGCTATTGAAAACTACTATTTCAAGCCAACAATTTTCGGCTACTATTAACAGCTTGGGTGCCGAATTAATTTCGCTAAAAAACAACAGTACCGAATATATTTGGGAAGGAAATCCCACTTTTTGGGGCAAACATTCCCCTGTTTTATTTCCAATTGTAGGTACTTTAAAAAACAATTCCTTTACACACAACAATAAAGAATACCAACTGTCAAGACATGGTTTTGCTCGTGAAATGGAGTTTGAAGTCGTAAAAAAATCCGAAAACAGCGTTAGTTTTTTATTGGTTAGTAATGAAAAAACCATAGATAAATATCCCTTTCACTTTCAATTGATGCTTACCTATACCTTAACGAACAACAGTTTAGATGTTCAATATGAAGTAATTAATACAAGCGAAGACGAAATGTTTTTTTCAATTGGAGCACATCCTGCCTTTGCGCTGCCAAATTCTTTTGAAAACTATTCACTGGCATTTGAAGAAAACGAACTGCATTATAATTTATTAGAAAACGATTTACTTTCCAATAAGCAATCGGTTTTGCATTTAAATAACAATCAACTCGATTTGAATTATGATCTTTTTAAAAATGATGCTTTGGTTTTTAAACAATTAAAAACCAAATCCATAACCATTTTAGAAAATGCAACTCCAATTTTGAAAGTGCATTTCAGTGCATTTCCAAATTTAGGAATTTGGACAAAGGTAAATGCGCCTTTTATTTGTATTGAACCTTGGTTTGGATATTCTGACAGCAATGAAAGTAACGGAAATTTAAGTGAGAAAGAAGCCATTTTAGACTTAGCGTCTAAAGCTACATTCCAATCCAATTTTACAATTGAAATTTTATAAAACTAAAAAATGCTAACCATCAATTTTTCTCCTTTTCCCTATTTGGAAAGCAATCGATTGTTATTTCGACCTGTTGATGGCAATGATGTTGATGCAGTGTTGCAGCTTCGTGGTAATCCAGAAACAATGAAATTTATTCCAAGACCCTTGGTGCAAACCCAAGAAGAGGCTTTGGCGCATATTGCAATGATTCAAGCAAAAATCGAAAGTAATGAAGGGATCAATTGGGCAATCACTTTAAAAGGAAGTCCAAAATTAATTGGTGTTATTGGTCATTATAGAATCAAACCGGAGCATTATAGATCAGAAATTGGATACATGCTTTTGCCCGAATTTCACGGCAAAGGAATAATTACTGAAGCTATAGATTGTGTGTTGGATTATGGTTTTAATGTGATGCAATTGCATTCAGTTGAGGCTATAATTGACCCTAAAAATGCTGCATCTGAATGTGTTTTATTGAAAAATGGTTTTGTAAAAGAAGCGCATTTGCTTGAAAACGAATGTTACAATGGTGTTTTTATAGATTCGGTTATTTACTCGCTTTTAAAGAGGAATTATAGCGTTACACGTTAAATTTCGGAAGTGTTTTTAGGTACAAATCTTCTACTTTTTTTCTTGCCCAATCGGTTTTTCTAAGAAAAGTCAAACTGGATTTAATACTAGGTTGGTCTGTAAAACATTTTATTTTTATGAGTTCACCAAGTGTGTCAAAACCATAAAAAGCAACAAGTTGTTCCACTATTTTTTGTAAAGTTACGCCGTGCAATGGGTCTTTTGACTGTTTGTTTTCCATAGTACAAAAGTAGAAATTATATTGTTTTAATTGCTAAAAATTGAACAAAAGCAGTTCTTCAATAATGTGACTTCATTTTTGATATAATTATTTTTTAATTTGAAGCTGTTACTTTTATTTTACCTGAAAAATCAAAACGTTTCGCTAGAGACTCGAAATTTTAATTATAAAATTCTGATAATCAATTATTAATAAAACATCAATTCTTAAATCAGCATTAGATTATCTCGTTTATTCATCGTACTTTTGCAAAATATTTTAAAATACAATATGAATAAATTTGAACAATTAGGATTGAGTGAATCGTTACTGAAGGCGATTTTAGATCTAGGATTTGAGAATCCGACCGAAGTACAGGAGAAAGCGATTCCCCTATTATTGGAAAAAGACATTGATTTAGTTGCGTTGGCTCAGACAGGGACAGGGAAAACGGCAGCTTTTGGTTTTCCAGTTATTCAGAAAATTGATGCCAACAACAGAAATACACAAGCATTGATTTTATCTCCAACACGTGAATTGTGTTTGCAGATTACCAACGAAATTAAAAACTACTCCAAATACGAAAAAGGTATTAATGTGGTAGCAGTTTACGGTGGAGCTAGCATTACAGAACAAGCACGTGATATTAAAAGAGGAGCACAAGTGATTGTAGCGACTCCTGGTAGAATGCAAGATATGATTAATAGAGGATTGGTTAACATTTCTCAAATTAATTACTGCATTCTTGACGAAGCCGACGAAATGTTGAACATGGGGTTCTACGAAGACATTGTTAATATCCTTTCAACAACACCAGACGAAAAAAGCACTTGGTTGTTTTCTGCAACCATGCCTGCTGAAGTAGCGCGAATTGCAAAACAATTCATGCACGATCCTATGGAAATTACTGTAGGGGCTAAAAATTCAGGTTCTGCAACAGTTTCACACGAATTTTACTTGGTAAATGCACGTGATCGTTACGAAGCTTTGAAACGATTAGCTGATGCTAACCCAGACATTTTCTCTGTAGTTTTTTGTAGAACAAAACGGGATACACAAGCCGTAGCTGAAAAATTAATTGAAGACGGTTACAGTGCTGCAGCATTGCATGGTGATTTATCGCAAGCACAGAGAGATTCAGTAATGAAATCGTTTCGTGGAAAGCAAATCCAAATGTTAGTTGCTACAGATGTGGCTGCTCGTGGAATTGACGTTGATAACATTACACACGTTGTAAATTATCAATTGCCTGACGAAATCGAAACCTACAATCACCGTTCTGGTCGTACAGGTAGAGCAGGAAAATTGGGAACTTCAATTGTTATTGTAACCAAAAGTGAAATTCGTAAGATTTCATCTATCGAAAGAATTATCAAACAAAAATTTGAAGAAAAAACAATCCCTTCGGGTATCGAAATTTGCGAAATTCAATTGTTGCACCTTGCCAACAAAATAAAAGATACAGAAGTAGATCACGAAATTGACAACTATTTGCCAGCGATTAATAATGTTCTTGAAGGATTATCGAAAGAAGAATTAATCAAGAAAATGGTTTCTGTAGAATTCAATAGATTCATCAATTACTACAAAAAAACACGTGATTTGTCTTCTCAATCTTCAGGTTCAGAAAGACGTGATCGTGATGATAGAGATGGTGCGTCAAGAGAAAACAACAATAGTGGTGCTACGAGATACTTTGTTAACATAGGCTCTAGAGACAATTTCGATTGGATGACGTTGAAAGATTACTTGAAAGAAACATTAGACCTTGGTCGTGATGATGTTTTCAAAGTAGATGTAAAAGAAGGATTTTCATTCTTTAATACCGACCCTGAGCATACCGATAAAGTTATGGAAATATTAAACAATGTTCAATTAGAAGGACGTCGTATTAATGTTGAAATTTCCAAAAATGATGGTGGCGGAAGACGTGACCATAATGGAAGAAGTTCTGGTGGTGGTTTTGGCGGAAGAAGCAGCGGTGGATTTGGCGGAAGAAGTTCAGCTCCAAGAGAAGGTGGTTTTAGAGGTGATAGAAATTCAGGACCACGTGAAGGTGGATTTGGTGGAAGAAGCTCAGCTCCAAGAGAAGGTGGTTTTAGAAGTGATAGAGGTCCAGCTCCAAGAAGAGAAGGTGGTTTCACTGATAGAGCTCCTAGACCAGAAGGAAGTTCCGATAGAGCCCCTCGTCGTTCAGAAAGCTTTGGTGCTAGTACACCGAGACCTAGAAGACCAAGAAGAGACTAACTTTTTTAGTTAATTTTCTTATAATTAATTCAAGTTGCTAGTTAAAAGTGATAAAAAAGCAAAGCAAAGGTTAAGTAAATTTGTTTTAGGAACCAATAAACAAAACCAATGCTTAGCAAAGACAAAATTATATCAATTTTTTGTTTAATAGATGATATTTT
>CAIRNC010000517.1 GCA_903879875.1 uncultured Bacteroidota bacterium | reverse complement strand
GGACAAGAATTAAATAAGCCTAATAGCAAATGTCTTTTTTGTGACAACATTGTAAATGAAGACCGAATAAAATTTCTTGTAGATTATTTTAATAGTCAAGCAGCAAATTTGAAGGAAAATGTAGAAGCTATAAAACAATTAATTTTTGAAGAATTTAATAAACTAAACAATATTAATTTTCCATCAAGTAGTAATGATTTTAATTTGGGATATGCTGAAGAATATAAAACTCATAATAGGAAATTTGACAATCTATTAATTTTATATAAAAAACATTTGAGCTCCATAATTAAAAAATTGGAAACCAAGTTAAATAAATCTCTTTATCTGAAAGTTGATGAAATTCAACTATTTAAAATTGAAGATATAATAAATTCCATTGAAGATATTAATGAGCAAATTATTAAAAATAATAATTTCACTAAAGGATTTCAACATAGAATTGAAAGTGAAAGAACTTTGTTTAAAAACCATTTAGTTGCATCTTTTCTGAAAAGGGAAAAATATAATCTTAAAGAAAAGAACTATGAAAAAGCTATTATAGAAATTGATAAACTTGACAAAAAAGTTCAAGAAACCGAAAAAGAAATATTATTTTACGAATCGAAAAAGGTTAGTGATGCAGAAGGTGCATTGCAATATTCGAGTTTCATACAAGATTTTTTAAATAGGAAAGATATTGAAATTAAATTTGATGATAAAACTAATAAATTCACATTGTTACGAGATAATGAAAATGCTTCTAATTTAAGTGAGGGTGAAAAAACTACAATAGCATTTTCTCATTTTCTTGTTACAATTAAATCTCTAGAATCTGTTGGGAAATTTAAAGACTATGTTGTTTTTATTGATGACCCGATGTCAAGTTTGGACTCTAATCATGTTTTTCAAATTAATTCATTTATAAAGGATTTTTTCTTTGATAAGGCACCAAATCCTGATCCAAAACAAAAAGCTCTAGTAAACATAATAAAATGCAAACAACTATTTATTTCTACTCATAGTTTTGAGTTTTTTAATCTTCTAAAACAATTGCCTATTTCTAAAAATGGTGAATCAAGATATTTTATATCTAGAATTAACAACATTGAGAATTTGCCCAATGTTTATGATTCTTTTGAATCAGAGTATCAATTTTTATTTAGTGAAATTATAACCTTTAACAATGATTCTAACAAAAACAATTCACCTAAATTTCTTATGATGCCTAATATATTAAGGAGATTTACTGAAATGTATACACTAACTAAATATCCTAGTGGTGAGCCATTAGAATCAAGAGCTGATAAAGTTTTTAATAAAGTAAAATCGAAAAGGATTTTAAAAGCGTTTCATTATTTTAGCCATCTGGATAACATAGACCGAATTGGAAAACAAAGTGAGTTCTTAGCTGATATACCAAATGCATGTTCTACCCTAGTAGAATTCATAAAATTAGAAGATAAAAAACATTTTGAAGCCCTTAGTAAAGCAATAAATTAATATGTCAACAATAAAAATAAACCAACAACTCAAACGCATTGAAATCAAAGAATTCGAAATCGAAAACCAAATTGTTTTCAATTACTTTGATAATTTATCAGCTACTGAACGCGATGAAAAATTGCTTCGTGCCATTTACATTGGTGTTTTGGCATTAATGGAAGATAGAATTTCTGCCTTTTTAGCTAAAACCAATAACGAGTTGGGTACAGAATTAGAAAGTCTAAAAATGATTTTCGAAATGAAAAAGGAGTTGTTTTACAAATCTACAATCAAAGGAACATTAGCTGAAGATGAAATTGCCGATTTCTTAAACAATTATTTTTTAGAAAGAAGATTAAAAGACAAAGCTTTTTTAACCGGTAACACATCAGGAAATCTTCCAAAAAACAAAACTGGCGACATAATTTGCGAAGTAAATGGCTCACCCAATTTAAAAATTGCTATCGAATGTAAGTTTGACAAAAGCATTCGTTTTGGAGAAATTGAAAACAAAGAAATCTTTACTCGTAAAACAGATTCAGCCTGGAGTCAGTTAATAGAAGCGCAAGCGAACAGAAATTCAAAAGTGAGTATCATTGTTTTCGACATTTCATTAGTAGACAATTCTATTCTAAAAAACTTTGACAATGTGGGATACATTCCTGAAGTGGGGTTTGTAGCAATTATCAATTCACAAAAAGGAGATTATTCCAACCTAGCCATTGCCTATATGTTAGCTCGTGACATTGCAACAAATGCCAAAGAAATAGAATTGGACAAACATGTTTTAGCAATGATTGTAAATAGAATAATCAAAGACATAAACGAGATTCTTTCAGTAAAATCATTAGTTATAAATAACATCGAAAACAACAAAGCCATTCTAAAGCAGTTGGATAAATCAATGTTGTTAATGGAATTTAATCAAGAGTACCTAAAACGTTTCTTAACTCAAGGAACATTAACCAAAAAAGATTTACTTGATTTTTATATGGGGGAAGATGTTAAAGATAAGTATAAGTTAATTGAGAAGGATATTGAAAATATTTAAACTATGTCAGAAAGCAAATTTGGAAAAGGGAAAGAACATTTAGAAAAGGAATTTCTTGAAGAACTAAGTCATAAAATTTGGTCAACAAAAGGTGCACGATTTAATGCGTCAACTCGTTACTATACAATTTCAAAATATTCAAATATTAGTAATGCCTTTTTATCATCTTATCTAACAATTTTTGGATTAATAACAGTTTACAATCTTTACACTGAAGCATTAATTGATCCAAATGTCCTTGCCTTTTTGATTACAGCTATTTCAATCATTTCTTTAGTCTTTTCGCTATTGGAAAGTTCTGAACAATATTCACTTAAAGGAAAAGAATATCATGATTGTGCACTCGATCTTGCTGATTTATACAATGAATTAAGAAACTTTAAAGCTTATAAAAAAGATGTAACGGAAAAAGAAAAAATGGAATTTGTTGATGATTTACAAAAGAGATATCAATTAGTTTTAAGAAAATATCCAAATCACAATAATATTGACAAGAGGAGATTTAGAATGGAGTACAAGGAATATTACAAAATTACAGATTGTTTCGAACCATATAAAACAAACATATTCTATTATTTAAAAAGTAAATTTCTGTATCATTTACTCATAGTATTACCTATTCTTTGTTTGATTTTTTTGATTAGTCTTAATAATGAAAAATCGAATCAAGAAAAATCAAATCCAAAATCAAAAACAATTTATAAATAACTCTGCTACTGTGGGTTTCAAATCGCGTGGTAAACAGAGAAAAATAGAATCGAACACTGCTACTAATACTTAAAAAGTTTTATAGCATTAATGATATTTAATAGTTAGCAGCAAGCTTACTATACTAACACTAAAATTGAAATAGAAATGAAACCATTATTTAACAAAGATTCAGAATTAGTTGGATGGATGAATGATAATCATGAACATATTTTTGACACTAATATGAATTGGGTTGCATATATTAGGAATGGACATGCATGGTCAGCTAAAACTGGAAATTGGTGCGGACCAGTGAATGGTTATAATTGTTTAGATAGGAATGGAAAAGTCGTTGCATGGAGTATTGGGCAAATAGTACAAGGTTCCGTAACACCTGTGACTCCAGTTCGAGCTGTTAAAGCTGTGACTCCAGTAAAACCAGTAAAACCTGTCAATCCAGTAAAACCAGTAAAACCCGTGACTCCTGTTGGAGGTTGGTCGGTTTTAACTTTTAGTGCTTGGGTAAATCAGTAAACTCAATATTTTGAAAAAAACATCCTTACCGCGCGAGTCCCATCGCATGCAAAAAAACAAAAAAATATAATCAAATAAAAAACGCATGAACACAAAAGCAATCAAACCAGGACCAAAAAGAATAGCAACATCCACAGGAAAACCTGATCAACGTCAACGTGACAACAAAGGAACTCATGGCAACACCCCATCGTTAAAACCATCGAAATCAACACCAAAAAAATAGAATCAATAAAATACTACCAAAATTTAAAATGCTATATAGAATTGATGATATTAATTAGCTGAAAGTATTTTACGCGTTTCAGTTATAATTAGATATTTTCAATATATTTGCTAACTTTACAGAATCTAAATGATACCAAACTTTGATCATAATCATGTCACTCCGCCTCATATAGGTGATCCGACTGAAATGACACAATTAAGTCCTTATATCTCTGATACTTTAGAGTTTTGTATGCACTTTGCAACATCAAAAGAACGAGTAGAAATTTTAAAAGGGCTTATTAAATTTCGAGAGCAGTTGCAAAATTTCGGAGTCGTCGAAGGTTTTCAATGGCTCGATGGAAGTTTTATAGAAAATATTGAAGTCACAGAAGGTCGTGCGCCTCGCGATTTGGATATCGTTACATTTTATAAAAACTTAAGTCAACAACAATCTAGTACAATTCAACAGTCATTTCCAGATTTCATAGATTTTAACATTTCTAAGCAAAATTTTAAATTAGACCATTATCCAGTTGACTATGCATTTCGTCCAGAATTTACAGTAGAATCTACACGATATTGGATACAATTATTTTCACATAATCGTTTGAGTGTTTGGAAAGGGATAATTAGAATTGAATTAAATACCCCACACATAGACTCAAATGCATGGAATTTTTTAAGTAATTTAGTGATATGATAAACAGGGGAAATCAAATAAAAGCACAAATACTTGACACTGAACGTTTATTAAATCTCGCCAGTGACCATCCTATTATGTCTATTAGTTTAAAAAACAAACTAAATAGTTTGAGAGAAGAATTATCAAAAATTCCCGATAATTATTCTGAAGCAAAAATTATACTTTTATTTAGCGGAAAAGCAGTTAAAGGTTCCATAGGAATTAAAGCTAAATTTTTAAGTAATGCTCTAAAACCTTTTCAAGAATTAGTCAAAACACAAACTGCACTTGTTAGATTTGGACATGTAGGTAAAAGAGGCAAAACAAAGTATTCAGTCAATTCTGAACTTTATTTAACCGCTTTACCAACAGGCTCGTTTGGCGTTGAGTTATCTCAAATTGAAACGAGCGATATTTTTGCAGAGCAAGATGTAGCAGAGGCAATTGGAAATGTAGCAGAGTTAATAAATGCTGCGACAATTAGTAATGCTGCTTTTGAAGAAATTATTGAAAAAACTCCTGTAAGAAACTTAAATAATTTAAAAGCGTTCCTTAAAGAGATTGATGAAGAACATTCGATGCTAAAAATTGAAACTGGTTCAACAAGTATTGAAATTAGTGAAGAAAAAATTCATCAAGGATTTGAGAGGGTCAACGCAGCATCAAATGAAGATTCAGATTTTTTTATCAATGGTCTGTTGAGAGGGATATTATTAGATTCTGGAAAATTTGAAATTACTGATGAAAATGGATATAAAATATCTGGGTTTATAAGTCCTGATTTATCAGAAGAAACAGTTATTGATTATAATTTAAATTTTCTTAATAAGCAGTGCACAATACATCTTAAAAAATCAGACACTCATTTTATTTCTGGGAAAGAGCGTGTCGCTTATGAACTAATGGAAATTTCAGAACCACATCTGAACTAAAACTATAATTCATTAGCCAACAAAGAATTGTACTTAAAAGCAACTAAAAATTGTTGTTTTATAATGTCTACGATTAGTTCCAAAAAACATCTATTTCAACAAGTGTCATATTCATTAAAGCTTTGCCCAATACGTCTGTTTTGCTTTATAAATATTGAAAACGTTTGATGATTTTTATTAGTTTACTCTTAAGCATCTTCGGGGTTTATTAAAAAAAAAACGATAACTCGGTTTTGCACACGAGCTTTAGCGAACTGACGTAGTAATACGAGTTCAATTAATTTTAAAAACCCAAACACCCTACTTTAAAACCACACGTTCACAAACCTAAAGAGTAATTAACCAGTTGCGAAACACTACACAATCCGTAGTCAATCGCAAACAAAATACCTTAAATTTTGTCCCAATTAGTTACCATATTTGGCACAAAACTAAAGGAATAAAAATCATATATTGCATATCGCAATCTGCAATACAATTAACTTACACAAAAAAGAGCAATTGTAGAAGAAATTTTAGCAAGGTACATTCATCCTTTAATCCGTGGAGAACGTTTTAAAATTTTGATTAGAAGATAGATAATTACAAATTAAAACATGTATAAATCAACTAAAAGTAGAAAACAAGAACGAAGTTGAATTGATAGGAAAAATAGCAGTTCATTTTTTGAATAGGTTATTCATTTAAAAACTATTACTTTTAACTTTTTATTTGATACTAAATCATTTCATAAATGGCTTTCAACGAAGATTCTCGTGTTAAAATACCCGCTATTCTACATCTTATTCGTTTGGGCTATACTTATATTCCAAGGAATGAACAGCATAGAATTGAGGAAACAAATATATTCCCTAAGTTATTTAAAGAAAGTATTCGCAGAATTAATCCTAATATTCAAGATAATGAATTTAACAGGCTGCTGGATGAAATTACATTACAACTAGATTATGACGATTTAGGACGTGATTTTTATAAATCGCTTACAGCTACTTCAGGAATTAAATTAATTGACTTTGCTGATTTTAGTAATAATTCTTTTCATGTTACAACTGAATTGACATGTAAAAACGGAGACGAAGAATTTCGACCTGATATCACAGTTTTAATAAATGGAATTCCTTTAGTGTTTATTGAAGTTAAAAAACCAAATAATAAAGACGGCATTTTAGCCGAACGCAAGAGAATAAACGATCGTTTTAAAAACAGAAAGTTCAAGCGTTTTGCCAACATCACCCAGTTAATGATTTTTTCCAATAACATGGAATATGAAAATGGTGTTATTGAGCCTATCCAAGGAGCTTATTATGCCACAAGTGCTTACCATGATTTGAATTTTAATTATTTCAGAGAACAAGAACTATTTGATTTAAACCAGATGCTACTTGCTGAAAATGAAAATTTGGAAAATCTTGTTCTAAAAGACAATCATCTTACGGCTATCAAATATGCTGATGAATTTGCTACTAACAAACATTATAACACGCCAACAAATAGAATCTTAACATCTTTAGTGAATAAGGAAAGATTGGCTTTTATTTTAAAATTTGCTTTGGCTTATGTAGAGGAAGAGAAAGAGGGCAAATCAGATTTACAAAAACACATCATGCGTTATCCGCAGTTGTTTGCTACTAAAGCTATTAGTAAAAAATTAGAAGAAGGTGTCAACAAGGGCATCATTTGGCATACACAAGGTTCCGGTAAAACGGCTTTGGCATATTACAATGTAAAATACCTAACCGATTACTACCAAAAGAAGAACATCATACCAAAGTTTTATTTTATTGTAGACCGTATCGATTTAGCCATTCAAGCCACTACTGAATTTTCTAATCGTGGATTAAAAGTCAACAAAGTAAATTCAAGATTAGAATTCTTGAATGATATTAAAAAAGTAAGTGCTATTCACAATCATAGTGGAGAAAGCGAAATTACAGTAATCAATATTCAAAAATTCACTGAAGAAGCTATTGTAACCAAGGCTTTAGATTATGACATCAACATACAACGTATTTACTTTCTAGATGAAGCACACCGAAGTTATAATCCGAAAGGAAACTACCTGGCAAACTTGGTTAATTCCGACAAAAGCGCTGTAAAAATTGCTTTAACAGGAACGCCTTTACTTCGTGATGTAATAAAAGAATTTGATTCTAAAACCTTGTTTGGAGACTATATACACAAGTACTATTACAATCAGTCAATTGCTGACGGTTATACATTGCGATTGATTAGAGAAGAAATAGATACTACCTACAAAATGCAAATGCAAGAGATCCTTTCTCAGATTGATGTGTTAGAAGGTGGAATCAAAAAAGCGCAAGTATATGCGCATCCCAAATACGTAGAACCTTTGCTAGATTATATAGTAAAGGATTTACTAAACTTTAAAAAGCAAGAGCGCGACAATTCCCTTGGTGGTATGGTAGTTTGTGATTCAGCCGAACAAGCCAAAGAACTGTTTCGTTATTTTGAAGAATTGTATGGTGTTCAAGAAACCACTACAATAAATAGTGCAGCAGAACCTAAAGAACCCTATGGAACAGCTACAACCCTAAAAGCAGCTTTAATATTGCATGATGTTAATGACAAAGACATTCGCAAGGATTTAATTTCAGGATTCAAAAAAGGTGATGTTGACTTGTTGTTTGTGTTCAATATGTTGTTAACTGGTTTTGACGCCAAGCGATTGAAAAAATTGTATTTGGCAAGGGTCATAAAAGACCACAATTTATTACAAACCCTTACGCGCGTTAACCGTCCATATAAAAAATACCAATACGGCTATGTAGTTGATTTTGCAGATATTTCAGCAGCATTTGACAAAACAAACCGCATGTATTTTGATGAATTACAAGCGGAGTTAGGTGACGAAATGCAGCATTACAGCAACTTATTCAAATCGAAAGAAGAAATAAATCAAGATATTGCCGAAATTAAAGAGTATTTATTTCATTTTGACATCAAAAATGCCGAGAACTTTAGTTTACAAATCAATGAAATTAAAGATAAAAAGGATTTATTAGCAATTATCAAAGCGTTACGTAATGCCAAAGAATTAAAGAACATCATCCGATTAGGAGATCATGAAGACTTGTTGCAAAAACTGGACTTCTTCAAACTCAATCAATTGCTTTCGGTAGCGCAAGCTCGATTAGACAACCTCAACCTTATTGATAGTATTCAGAATGATACCGATGCTACCAATTTATTGAATACCGCACTCGAAGACATTTTCTTTACGTTTACCAAAGTATCAGAAGAAGAAATGATATTGGCAGATGAATTGAAAAACGATTTACGCCGCACTCGAGAAGCATTACTGCATAACTTTGACCCCAAAGACCCTCGTTTTATATCTTTAAAAGAAGAGCTCGAGAGAATTTTCAAGAAAAAAAATCTCGATGAGGTTACACAAGATGATATGCGTGAAAATATGCTGTTGCTTCGTTCTATTTATTACCGTGTAACAGAATTAAATCGCAAAAATGCACTTTTAAAAGCCAAATATGAACATGATGAGAAATACGCTAGAGTCCACAAAAGGCTTTCCGAAAACGGCGGTATAACTGCCAGAGAATCACAATTGCATGAAGCTTTAATGCATGTGAAAGAACAAACGGATGAACAAGTATTAAACAACAGAAATGTAATAAGCAATGAAGCTTATTTCAAAAAACAGTTGTTACAAATTGTCATCAACGAATTTATCACCAAACAAAATATTAAATTAGATTTTGATACAACACAATCAATCAATAACATGATAGTGAGTGAATATATGTATCAATATGCCGGATAAAAATTATGACAGACATTGCCTTTATTACACAAGTAAAATCTTTAATTGACAACCTAAAAAGCGTTTGCGCCAACTACGGATTAGGAAACGATGGAAATGAATTTAAGATCATCACCCAGGTGTTTCTATACAAATTCATGAACGATAAGTTTCAATATGAAGCGAAAAAAGTAAACCCTAAATTAGCTGAAGCTGCAAACTTTCAAGAAACGCTAGAACAATTATCAAGTGAGGAATTCAAATTCTTAACTGCTTTAATTGGTCCAGATATTCCACAATTAAACGCCGAACAAACCATAACGCATTTATGGAACAAACAAACACAGGACGACTTTGCACAACTGTTTGATAATACCTTGAGAGGAATTAGTATAGAAAATGCTGAGATATTTTCGGTAAAATCATTTGGTGGCGCCAAAGATAAAATGTTTGACGATTTAAGTCAATATATCTCAGATAGTTCACAACGTGATGCGTTTTGTAAAGCGTTAATTAATAAGTTGGTAGAGTTCAGTTTCGAACGCATGTTTGAGGAAAAATATGATTTTTTTGCTACTATTTTTGAATACCTGATTAAAGATTACAACAGCGATAGTGGAGGGAAATATGCTGAATATTATACACCTCACGCAGTAGCCAGAATTATGGCTGCCATTATGGTTAACGAAGAAGTAAGCGGTGTTACTTGTTATGACCCAAGTGCTGGTTCGGGAACCTTGTTGATGAATATTGCACATGCTATTGGTGAAAAAAACTGCAGTATTTACTCTGAAGACATTTCGCAAAAATCTTCTAACATGCTGCGATTAAATTTAGTGTTAAACAATTTGTCGCACAGCATCCCAAATATTATTAAAACCAACACAATAGCCGACCCTTATTATCTAGATCAAAAGTTTGATTACATCGTTTCAAATCCTCCGTTTAAATTAGACTTCTCCGATTTTGTGGCAGATTTAGGCAAGGATCGTTTCAAAGACCGCTTTTTTGCAGGAATACCAAACGTACCAAACGCCAAAAAGGAATCAATGTCAATTTACCTAATGTTTATTCAACACATCATGTACAGTTTAAGCAAAACAGGAAAAGCCGCCATAGTTGTGCCAACTGGATTTATCACAGCACAAAGTGGTATTGAAAAGAAAATACGCGAAGCCATGATTAGCCGTAATATGTTACGTGGTGTAGTAAGCATGCCGAGTAATATTTTTGCAAGTACCGGAACCAATGTATCGGTTTTGTTTTTAGACAACCAAGCCGACAACGAACATATAGTTTTATTAGATGCTTCTAAACTGGGTGATACGATAAAAGAAGGCAAGAATCAACGTACCGTTCTAAGCAAAAAAGAAGAGCAACGCATTATTGATGCAATGAATAAAAAACTTCCTGAAGAAGATTTTAGCGTTGTCATTAGTGCCGAAGAAATAAAAGCAAAAAACTACTCCTTCAGTGCCGGACAGTATTTTGAAGTAAAAATTGAATATACAGATATCACTCCTAAGGAATTTGAGGATAAAATGAAATCCTTTGAAAACAATTTAAGTGAACTTTTTAAAGAAAGTAAAGCTTTGGAAATTGAAATTCAAAATAATTTGAAAGGGTTAAGATATGAGTAAATTAAAATTATCTGATGTTTCAAAAGTAATTACAAAAGGAACTACACCAACTACTGTTGGAGGTTTATTTTTAAAGAGTGGAATTAATTTTGTTAAATCAGAAAGTATCGGACAGAATAAATATTTAGATGATTCAATTTTTCAACACATAGATATAGAAACCGACGAAAAATTAAAAAGATCAAGATTAAAGGAAGATGATTTATTATTTTCAATAGCAGGAGCATACTTAGGTAAGTTAAGCATTGTTAGAAAAGAAAATTTACCAGCTAATACAAATCAAGCAGTTGGTATCGTTAGACTTGATAAATTAAAAGTTGACGTTGATTATTTGTATTATTATTTTTCACAAAAAAATATAAATGAATATATTAATCAACTTTCATCTCAATCTTCACAACCAAATTTGAATTTAACCTTATTGGGAGACTTAGAATTTTCTTTTAGAAGTAAATCAGAACAGCAAAAAATTGCCAAAGTTCTTTCTGATTTAGATGCTAAAATTGAATTAAACACTAAAATAAATGATAATTTAGAAGCGATGGCAAAAACGCTTTATGATTATTGGTTTGTACAATTTGATTTTCCAGATTCTAACGGAAAACCTTATAAAACTAGTGGTGGAAAAATGGTTTGGAATGAGAAATTGAAAAGAGAAATTCCTGATGATTGGATAGTTGACAGTTTATCATCCTGGATTAACAATGACAAAAGTGGGGATTGGGGAAAAGAACAAGAAGAAGGAAACTACAATCAAAAAGTATATTGCGTTAGAGGTGCGGATATAAACGGATTAAATGGTAAAGGCGAAATAAAATCACCAGAGCGTTATATTTTAGAAAAGAATTTGTTCAAAACTTTGGATCCACACGATTTAATAGTTGAAATTTCTGGAGGAAGCCCCGTACAGTCTACAGGAAGATTAGCTTATATAACGGAAGAAACACTTCATCGATTTGATGCACCAATAATTTGTTCCAATTTCTGTAAAGCTGTAACATTAAAAAACAAATATTATTTCTACAATTTTGTCTATCAATGGAATTCTATTTATGATGCAGGAGTTTTGTTTGGCTATGAAGGAAAAACAAGTGGGATTAAGAATTTATTATTTGAATCATTTGTAACAAGTTATTATACTCAGTTTCCAACTTCTGAAATAGTTGAAAAATTCTATGAATTTATGAAGCCATTACAAATCAAAAAAGAAAAAAATCTAAAGGAAAATCAAGAACTAGCATCACTTCGAGATTGGTTGTTGCCAATGTTAATGAATGGTCAAGTTAAAGTACAAGATTAATAGAGTTAATTTCTCTTCGATAAATTATCATTTACCTTATTGATTGATTACTTTTGTTACTCTTTATTTGCGGTTTAAAAATTTTAAATATAAAACCACATGAAAGAGAAATTGATTTTGGAAATAAAAACCGCAATGACAGATAAAGTAAGCCAACAACAAATGGTATTATTAAATATAGTTTTAATGAGGAGTCTTGATAATTTTTGTGTTACAGAAATTGATACTGAAATTAAATGCTCTAAAACCAATAACCATAAAATCTTGTCGTTTTTTATTTCTTCAAAAAAAGTGGAAGGTTGCTCCGATAAAACATTGAAATATTATATCAATACGATTGAAAAAATGCTTCAAAAATTAAACAAATCGGTAATTGATATTTCTACCAACGATTTGAGAACCTACCTATCCGACCATCAGGAATCAAAAAAATCTAGTAGAGTAACTATTGATAATATGAGACGGATTTTTTCAAGTTACTTTTCTTGGTTGGAAGATGAAGATTATATTTTAAAAAGCCCTGTAAGACGCATTCATAAAGTAAAAACAGGTAGACTTGTAAAAGATACTTTAAGTGACGAACAGTTGGAAATTCTCCGCGATACTTGTGACGAAATTCGAGATTTAGCAATGATAGAGTTACTAACATCAACAGGAATGCGTGTAGGTGAATTGGTGAAAATAAACAGAACAGATGTCGATTTTTATGAACGACAAATTGTAGTTTTTGGCAAAGGAAATAGTGAGCGGGAAGTTTATTTTGATGCACGTACCAAAATTCACTTAAAAAAGTATCTTGAAATGCGAACAGATGATAATAAAGCACTATTTGTATCTCTGTTTAAACCTAATAGCAGACTTTCTATTGGTGGGGTTGAAATGCGATTGCGAACATTGGGTAAAAAGGCTCAAATTGACAAGGTACATCCTCATAAATTTAGGCGAACACTAGCGACAATGGCAATTGACAAAGGCATGCCTATAGAACAAGTGCAAAAGTTACTCGGGCATGTGAAAATTGATACTACTATGCATTATGCAATGGTAAATCAAACCAATGTAAAGAACTCACATAGAAAATACATTGGGTAAAATGAAACAATTCAAACTAAAAGATTTACTAAAAATAAAAAATGGTAAAGATCATAAGCAGCTTAAAGAGGGTAATATTCCTGTTTTAGGAAGTGGAGGGATAATGCGTTTTGGTAATGAAGCCATTTATGAAAAAGAAAGTATTTTGCTTCCAAGAAAAGGCACTTTGAGTAATATACAGTTTTCTAGTGTCCCTTTTTGGACTGTTGACACATTGTACTATACAGAAATCAACAAACAATTATGTGATCCTTTTTATCTTTATAATTATTTAAAAATATTAAACCTAGAAAGTCTAAATACAGGAACTGGTGTGCCAAGCATGACCTTTGATAGTTATTATAATCTTATAATAAACTTACCATCTTTAACTATTCAAAATACAGTTTCATCCATTTTATGGAATATTGAAAAAAAAATTCAACTCAACAATAAAATAAATGATAATTTAGAGCTGATGGCAAAAACGCTTTATGATTATTGGTTTGTTCAGTTTGATTTCCCTGATTCTAATGGAAAGCCTTATAAAACAAGTGGCGGTAAAATGGTTTGGAATGAAGAATTGAAAAGGAAAATTCCTTTAGATTGGGAAGTAAAAACACTTCTTGATATTGCAATTTTCACTAATGGTTTGGCTTGTCAAAAATTTAGACCAAACGAAAATGAAGAGTTTTATAGAGTTATTAAAATTCGAGAAATGGGTACTGGTTTCACTGAAAATTCAGAGTTTGTAAGTTTAAATATTCCTGAAAAAGTTGTTGTTTATAATGGTGATATATTATTTTCATGGTCTGCTACTTTAGACGTTAAAATATGGACTGGTGGAACAGGCGGATTAAATCAACATATATTTAAAGTAACATCCAAAAATTACCCAAAAAGCTATTATTATTTTGAATTACTGAATTATTTACAACACTTCAAAATGATGGCTGAATTGCGTAAGACAACGATGGGACATATTACTCAAGATCATTTAAGAGAAAGTAGAGTTACAATTCCACCCAAAGGACTAATAAATGAATTAGATAAAGTTCTTAATCCAATTTTAGAGAAGAAAGTAAAACTAAATATTGAAAACCAAGAACTTGCATTACTTCGTGATTGGTTGCTGCCAATGTTAATGAATGGTCAGGTTAAAGTACAAGATTAATTGAATTAATTTCTCTTCGATAAATTATCATTTATTTTAGTATTCAATACTTTAAAATAATAAATAACATTTATTTGTTACATAAAAAAGACTGCCTATTATGCAGTCTTTTTATAATTCAATCACACAGAAGTTAAATTACTTTTTCTTTTTTTTCCACCAATTTGAAAAATATTTCTTTTTTTTCTTACTTGGTTTTTCATGACCAATTTTAATTTCCTCATCAGTCCATTTTCTTGCATGTATAACCTCACTATTTCTAATCCAATAATGAGATTTACACTCAAAATGCCAGTTCCCAATCGATGGATATAAAGTAATACTTTTACCATTATAGGTTAATTGCCATTCCGACGGAGATAAAGGAGTTACTACTAGTTCACCACAACCGCATACGCACTTATGAATAGCAGAATTGTATTCCATCGAAATATAAAGAACTCCATCTTCCAGTTCTTTTGGTCTGAATTCAATAAACTTATGTTGCAAAATCATCATTTAACATTTGACCCGTATTCACGGTGAAAGTTATATTATGTTCCTCTTTTAAATCCTTGTAAAATCCAATATAACGCTTCCATTTTATAACCGCCATCAATGCATTCATTGCATTAAGATCTGCTATTTGAATATTAGTCGAATAGTCATCGTCACCACCATTTATACTTCCTATACGAGTCGGTAAATGTTCATACATGGTTGCAGTTCCTAAGGTAGCCCTCAATATAGCTGTTAAAGTATCATTTTTAATTTCTACACCAAGACCTACATCAATAAAGGGCACTTGAAAGTTTAATAATTTAGAAATAATTGTATTTCTCGCAATATTACTATCAACAGATATAAAAACAAAGTCTAAATCCCTAAGAAGTGTTGCATTCTCTTCTACTATCTTAACGTCATGTGGTACAATATTTTTTCTCATATTAGAGTACAAACCGGTAAAATACACAACCTTTTTCATTTTTTTATTTAAGGTTTCAATACTTGGAGCACCAGGAGCTCTAAAAGCATTATGCAATAAAAACTCGTCATCATCAAATAATAAAATTTGTTCAACGGGTGTTTTAGCTACTAAGTCTAAAATGTAAGAACCTGTTCCTCCTAAACCAATAATTCCAATTCGCAGACCTTTAAATTTATCATTAATATAATTTATATTGGCTCTACTTGAATTAGTGTCTAAATAATTAAAAATGGAATGTTCCTCATTACATTCAATCACTTTAAAAGTTGCAGCTGTTGAATTTTTATCTATAGATTTAGCCGGAGCTGTTATTAATTCAATATAACGAATCACCTTTTCATAATGATTATCATAACCATTTGGAGGTTTATTTGAAAACATAAAATTTAAATCTATATCGTCAAATAGCTTCTGATTCACTTCCGAATGTTTAATCGAAGAAAGTATAGAACCATCATTATGACATGGATGCTCACCCATAAAATGAATTGTATGTTGAGGTTTTATTGTTTTTTCACCACTCAACTCCAAAGGAGTAATGAGTTTACCAATAATTAATTCACATTTAGAATTTACATAAGGAATTTGGTGGACAATTAAATGTCCACCTCTAACCTCTATCTCATAGCCTTCATCCATGAGACGCTTTAAATCAGAATTATGATGTATGAGTTTGCTTAGCATTGAATATCATTTTATGTTTAACAAAAACCTCACCTTTTGCGACCATAGTTCCTTCAATATTTTGAATTGGACCTCTATCGTAAGTAACAGTATAACCTTTTCTAGGGTCTGAATCATAGTTGCCATAAGCTAAAACAATTACTTGCTCAAAAGTAATCTTTTCTGCATTCCAAGGTTTAGGGTCAAGATTGACAACGATTTCTACTGAAAAACTTTTTTCTTTTGAATAAAACTTCTCCTTTCCTGGTCTGGCTAAATCAACAATTTCATCATCAACTATCAAATCATCATCCCATGGCTTTTTGTTGGACAAGTAAATCAAGAAATCGGAGGGGATATTTCCTTGCTTACGAATTTGAGAACCTTTAATATACTGCTTATCAGTTTCAAAATTTTTACCATCAATTGAATACTTCAATTTTTGTTTAATATAAAACTGCTCAATTCCTGATCTTGCCAAATCAACAACTTCATCATTCTGAATGGCATCATCTTTCCATGGCTCAACTATATCTAAAAATAGTTCACAGTCAAGAGGTAAACCTCTTAATTCTTTAAGCTGCTTACCTGTAATAAACTGCTCAAACCAATCAAACTTTTTGCCTTCAATAACCAATTCTAACGAAGGTCTTTTACTGTGGTCATCTTGACCATTTTCTTTTGTATACATGATACTTTATTTTTTAATTTAAAATTATTTTAACACTCCTAATCCTTTAAAAACTCACGGAGTTTTGAGTTTCAAGCGGTTTTGTTGCTAAAAAATTTGTTTTTCTCAAAAAACATAGTAGTTTTACACAACAAAATAGAGGGATACTGTGGCGATAAGCCTAAGTATTTTAAAGTAGAACAACTTAATTCCCTATAAACCCAATCAGCTCCGCCAAGATATGATTGGGTTTTTTAATGCTTCCTAAAAAGACTATTTCATCGCTTTTACTAGCAATGAAATTGCCGATACAATTACTACAGTTAACACTATTGCGTTAACAATTTTAGCAGTTTCACCATAAACTGTTGTACAGTTATTTTTGTAGCAAAGCGTTGCCTGTTCCCTAAACGGGATTGTGCTTAAATACTTCATTTTTAAATGATTTTGTGAGTTAATAGAATTCAGACAACACCAAGCCGTGTCTTATCAGCTTACCTAAAAAAGAAAATTATTTCTCTTTCCTTACTCCTTTAAAAGGAGTTCCATCTTGCTTAACATCCATAAAACGACCAGTGCTAGTATCGCGTTTAACATACTGTTCCGTTTTTGGATTATAAGTCTGACTTCGTTCCTTAACAGCACCATTACGGTGTCCGTCTCCGGGTGTACCATTTTTCGCCATGGCTTTCAGATTTTGAGCAATCAAACAATTTAATACTGAGGCGTTTGATTAAAAACCCAAGGAATAATTAGGTAATAAATAGAATTCTATTACTTTTGCAGAAGAAATAATCAAGGTGCCAACTTTAAATTTCAACTGACCGAAGCGCTATTCCAGTTTGCTTCGGTTATTTTTTTAACTTTTCATAAGCAGTAATGCTATTTATATTATGAATAAGAAAACTATCTTTTGACTTTACTTCTTTAATAAAACCATCACATTCAACTTCACTCATAATTCCTAATTTATATGCTTCTAATAGTATATCCATAGTCGTCAAATAAACAATACTATGCTGTTCACAATAAACTCTAATATCCTTTAAATTACTACTTGCTATAAAATCCTTCGTATGTCTTGCAACTGCCATACACGCTGCTTCACCATCACCTCTTTTCTTTTTTAATGTAGCATATTCTTTAATAATTTCAATATTTTTGGGCATTGGTATTATTTCAATTTTTGTGTAAGAAATAAAGTTACCAACAGGAATTCTATTACTTGGTCTTGCCATTAATTCATTATAAATTTTATCAAGGATGACAAATCTTCCAGGAAATATATTAGGTAAAAGCAATTGCTTACCAGCTTTGATGAAATGTATGATAACATCACAATCTAATAATATTTTTGGTTCACTAGATTTCTTTGTCATCTTCTTTAATATTTAAATTATCAACATCAATGCCT
>CAIRNC010000516.1 GCA_903879875.1 uncultured Bacteroidota bacterium | reverse complement strand
ATAATAACGAAACTCAAAAAAGCGGTGGTCTTTAGTGATTTTCAAAGTAAATTGTAAATCTTTTTATATTGACTTTCGAATTCCAAAAGCAAAGTTTTATTTTATAATGAACAATCATTTTTAACATGTTTGAGCTTACTTATGCTACCTTTTTTAAACCTAAATAATTTATATAAATCATCCTTTTTCCTTCAAAGCAAATAATATTTCTCTAATTAAATTTTAAAATGTAAATGCTAGTTTAAATTTTAAAGAAGTTAAGCAATCCTATATCTTTGGGAATTCTTTTAGTCAATAACAAAAAGAATTTTCATTCATTGAAAGAGAAACATTAAATATTTTGTTTAAATTTACTTCCTAACAAAACAAATCCTATGGCTACTCTTCTTCAATTGCTTTTCCTCTTTATTATAGCTCTTGGTCTTGGAGTTTTTATAGGGAAATTACTTTTTTCTACCAGTTTTCAAAGTGAAAAAATAAGTTTGGAAGAAAAATTAATCAACATAGAAGCACAATTACAATCACAAAAAGAGCAATTTTCTTCGGATAAATTGGCGTTGGAGAAACAAATGCAAATCCTTTCTTTGGAAAAAGAAAACATTCGCAATGAGAAAGAAGCCATCAACATTCAGTTGACAAAAAAAGAAGTTGATTTTGAAAATCTTTGGCAAAGAAACCTAGAACAAAAACAAGAAGTAGAACAATTACAAGAAAAATTCACCAAAGAATTTGAAAACTTAGCCAATAAAATTCTAGAAGAAAAATCCAATAAATTTACGGAGCAGAATAAAGAGAATATGAAAAATATTCTTTCACCTCTTCAAGACAAAATTCAACTTTTTGAGAAAAAAGTAGAAGACACCCACAAAGAAAGTATTGATTACCACGCTGCGTTACGTCAACAAATTTTAGGTTTGCGAGACATGAACGAAAAAATGAGTAAAGAAACCATCAACTTGACCAAAGCGTTAAAAGGCGATAGCAAAATGCAAGGCAATTGGGGAGAACTAGTTTTAGAGCGGGTTTTAGAAAAATCAGGATTAGAAAAAGATCGAGAATATTTTGTACAACAAAGCCATACTAATGGGGATGGAAATCGAGTTTTTCCAGATGTGGTAATCAATCTACCCGATGGCAAAAAAATGATTGTCGATTCAAAAGTATCGTTGACTGCTTATGAAAAATACATTAACGAAGAAGATGACAATTTAAAATCGAGCTACCTCAAAGAACATGTAACCTCTATTAAACGCCATGTTGAACAACTTGGAGAAAAAAATTATCAAGATTTATATCATATCGAAAGTCCTGATTTTGTATTGCTTTTTATCCCTATAGAACCTGCTTTTGCATCCGCATTGAACGAAGATACTACGCTTTATAACAAAGCCTTCGAGAAAAACATTGTCATTGTAACCCCTTCGACACTTTTGGCCACTTTACGAACAATTGACAGCATGTGGACCAACCAAAAACAACAAGAAAATGCCTTAGAAATTGCGCGCCAAGCAGGTGCTTTGTATGATAAATTTGAGGGTTTTGTTACCGATTTGGTTACCGTTGGCAAAAAAATGGATGAAGGTAAAAAAGCGTATGAAGAATCTATGAAAAAACTCTATACGGGTGGAGGAAACCTCATTACAAGTGTTGAAAAATTAAAGAAAATGGGGGCTAAAGCCAAAAAATCTTTGCCAGAAAATATTATTGCCAGAGCCGAAAAAGAAGATGAATTATTATAATAAATACTACTAAATGTTCAAAACTGTAAAATCTTCTGAAATCAGTATCGCCGAATTAATGTTGCCTTCACATACCAACTTTAGCGGCAAAATTCATGGTGGATATGTTTTGTCATTACTCGACCAAATTGCCTTTGCGTGTGCCTCTAAATATTCTGGATATTATTGCGTTACAGCCTCTGTTGATACTGTTGATTTTTTAAATCCAATAGAAGTTGGGGAGTTGGTTACAATGAAAGCTTCTGTTAATTACGTTGGAAATAGTTCGATGATTATTGGCATTAGAGTAGAGTCAGAAAATATTCAAACCGGTTTGATTAAACATTGCAATTCTTCTTATATTACTATGGTTGCTAAAGATAGTGAAGGAAAAAATGCTTCTGTTCCGGGACTTATACTTTCTAATTCAGAAGAAGTCAGACGGTTTTTTAATTGTTTGAAACAAATAGAGCAAAAAAAAGAAAGAAACCGCCACAAAGCGACTTTTGATTTTAAATCAGAAAAGGCAGCAACCGAACTTAAAAAGTATAACGTTAAATTAGAAATAAAATGAAAACCAAATTATGTCTCCTTTTTTTCAACCTAACAATGGTTTTTGCATTAGCACAAGAAATAAAAGTAACTTCTGGAAGCATCAAACGCTTTGCTGATTTTAAATCAAAATTTGTAGATGCCCGAAACATCGATGTTTGGTTGCCTAATAACTATTCAGCGAAAGAAAAATATGCCGTTTTATATATGCACGATGGGCAAATGCTGTATGACGCATCAACCACTTGGAACAAACAATCGTGGGAGGTAGATTCTATTGCTGGAAAATTGATTCAAGAGTATAAAACGCAAAAATTCATTATTGTTGGAATATGGAATAACGATAAAAAACGTCATTTGGAATATTTCCCTCAAAAGGCTTTTGAAAGTTTAAACAAGAACCAAAAGGCTATTGTAACTTCTGAATTGATAAAAATGGGTAGAATTACGGAAAACTTCAGCCCACTATCAGATAATTATTTAAAATTTTTAGTAACCGAATTAAAACCCTTTATTGACAAAACCTTTGCTACAAAATCAGATCAAGCGCACACCTTTATTTCCGGTTCAAGTATGGGCGGATTGATTTCGATGTATGCCATTTGTGAGTATCCCAAAGTATTTGGCGGGGCTGCTTGTTTGTCAACCCATTGGCCAGGTATTTTTTCTGTTGAAAATAATCCTATTCCAGAATCTTTTGTAAATTATTTGAAGGCTCATTTACCTGATCCGAAAAATCACAAAATCTATTTTGATTATGGAGACCAAACCTTAGACGCAATGTATAAACCTTTTCAAGAAAAAGTGGATATCGTGATGAAAGAAAAAAGATTTACGAAAAATAGTTGGACAACAAAATTCTTTTCAGGCGAAGACCATTCCGAAAAATCGTGGCGGGAACGTTTTTCAATTCCCTTATTGTTTTTGTTAGGAAAATACTAATTATAAAAAAAGCCATTCTTTTCGAATGGCTTTTTAATATAAAATAAATAGAATTAGATTTTAAATCTTTTTCTTTCTGTTTCAGTCAAATATATTTTTCTCAAACGAATTGATTTTGGAGTAACCTCAACATATTCATCTTTTTGAATGTATTCTAAAGCTTCTTCCAATGAGAAAATAATTGGAGGGATAATCCTTGCTT